>DPVV01000325.1 GCA_003526525.1 Lachnoclostridium phytofermentans
CATCTCTGTGGAAGGCATTTTTACTAATATATTGTAGGATTTCTTCTTGATTGATATTATCATCTTGCTTCGTCGCCAAATAAATCAGTTGATATAATATGTAACTAATATTTAGATTTATTAGATTATAATCCATATTGGACTGCTTAATATCATCGTAAATACTATCCACCATAGAGGATATTTCCTCTTTATTATTTTCTTCAACCGCTTGAATTAGAATATCTAATTTTCTTCTTTCTAATAAGGAGGTTCCATTTAAATTCATGTTTTCATCATAAAAGGCGATATCTTTATCATTTCGAAACATCTGTAAAGTCTTTGCAATCAATGCTGTTTGATACGATTCTGATAATCTTGCAATTGAATCAACCTTATTCCCTACAAATAATATAATTTTGTGGTTGATTCCTTCGCCCAATTGACCGCTGAATTGTTGTAAGTATTCCCCTTCGTTTAACCCCGCATCATCTGAAAGATAATCACAATAAAGAAAACCTATATCATAAGAGGAATCTTGTTTTCCGACATCAAATATAATATGGTATTCTTCTTCCTTCAGTAATTCTCTTGCCTGCATATATAGGTTCTTTTGAATTTTTCGTTTATCAGACTCTGTTAGATTTTCCTGGCCTGTAAAATCAAGATTGATATTTATGTACTTTATTTCTTTCGATAGCCTTAAATGTTTTGTTACATACTCGATATTGTAATTATCGAATTTTCCCCAAATGAGTGCCAAAAGATTTCGGTCAAAAAGTGCTCTTTCCTTTTCTCTGTTTTCATTTTGTCGATTATCAAGCTCTTTGCTTTTTTGAGAGACCCTACGAAGTACCTCCAACAACTCCTCTTTTTGAACTGGCTTTAAAAGATAATCACAACAGTTGTGTTTGATTGCAGACCTCGCATACTGAAAATCATAATATCCACTAAGAATAATATAGGATGCATCAGATAATTTTTCTTTTCTTATGTACTCTAATAGTTCGATGCCATTCATCTCAGGCATTTTAATATCTGCAATGATAAGATCTACTTTGTTTTTTCGTAAAAACCGTATCGCTTCTTTACCATTCGCTGCTTCACCAATGATTGTAAACCCTTCCGCCTTCCAATCAATAAGCATTGCTAACCCTTGTTTGATATATGGTTCATCATCCACTACTAAGACTCTTAACATATTAATCCTCCATTCTGTTGCAATCCCGCGATTTTGGACGACAGTACAATATTCGCAACGTGTCATCCTGACACACTACTCCAAACCATGTCGTAGGCTGTGTGAAAATTGTTTTTTATTTTCACGCTACCCTCTCCTTTTTCAATGGCTGTCCTTAACAGGTGATAATTGGCAATTTTATAACTATTGTTGTACCAACCTTATCTTCACTATCAATTTTTATATTAAACTTTTCGCCACAAAACATTCTAAGCCTTACGCAAGCATTTAAGATACCAATAGATTCACTATTTTCAATCGTTTCAATATTGGACCCGTTCATATACTCCTGAAGCTTCTTAGCTTGCTCTTCCGTCATTCCAATACCGGTATCCTCCACTTCAATCGTAACACTACCCTCATTTTCCGTAATATAGATAAATATCCATCCCTCATTACTCATACTCTCGATTCCGTGCACACAAGAGTTTTCAACGAAAGTCAGGATTGTTAACTTAGGAATCTTATATCGTAAACATGCTTCCTCCACTTGGATTTGATATAATAATTTGTTACCAAATCGATATCTTTGAAGTTGCAGATAAGCTTCCACAAAATCCATCTCTTCTTTAATCGTTATAGTATCTGCTCCCCAATCCACAGCCTTTCTCATTAAGATAGCTAATTTTCCAATAATGTGAGCCGTTTCATCTTCATTTTTAATTAAACTTCGCATACGAATACTCTCTAGGGCATTAAACATAAAGTGAGGATTAATCTGACTATGAAGCGCCAAAAGTTCCGCTTGCTGCTTTGCTAAGTTTAATTCTTGTCTCTCGAGCTTATCTTTATAAACAACCTGAATTAAGTCCTCCATCTTTAGAACCATTAAATTATAGTTTTTTATTAAATATCCGATTTCATCTACACTAGCTTCTCCAGTTATCATATCAAACTTTTCTTCTTTTACCTTATCTAGGTACTCTCCAAGAAGAAAGATTCTCCGAGTATTTGACTGATTGACTAGATACATAATCGTGATTGGCAGTAGTAAATTCGCTAATATTAAAATAAAAAAGATTGGTATATTGTCTCTTAATCGTTCTATCATGTTCGATTGGTAACCAACGATATAAATATCCCAATCCCTACTATAAAGATGCATTTGCTTTTCTGCATATTCTCCCTTTAAATTTCCTTCGTTCCACTTTGAGAATTCTTTGCTTCCTGAGGTTATCCCATCATTTGAAAATATGATATTATCACCATCACAGACATAAACTTTTGCATCGTATTTTGTATTCGTAATATCTTTTTGAATAATACTATAGTCTACATCGAGTTTTACAATCTTCTCTAGGCTGTTCTTTCCATAATAATCTAACTTTCTTATAATAGAAATGGTCCTGCCTGTATCATGGGTATATAAATTAGTTTTATTATAGTCATAGTATGGGAATATAATTAAATTTCTTCCACTAGAGGATAGATACTGATACCATTCTGTATTAGTAATCTCACTGACTTTAGCAAATTTTCCCCCATTGGTAATAGTATCATTGTTTGCATATAGTATGACATTACTAATCTTTAATCCAAGACTTTGATGTAAGATATAATTTCTTTTTAATGAATCGTAAGCGCTGTAATAATCGTATGGGGAAGTATATACTGTATCTAAGAATTTACTGATGATTCGGTTTGTATACATATCATTTGTAATAGTAACCGCATTGCTAAAAGAGGAGGTAATATTATATTCCACTGCTTCCGCTATGTTTTCTAAGTTTCTTTTTCTGGAAGCTTTCTCTGAATCATACACAATTTTTAAAATCAATCCATTAGTTACAATTACAGGGATAGCTACACAAAAAAAGTATAGAAAATAAAGCTTTTTTTTCAAAGTATAATTATCAAGCTTTTTTATTTGTCTTTTAAAAAATTTAGATAGTAAGTCACTATTCATGAGCCCTCATTTCCTGCATAGAATACGCACTTAACATATATAATTTATTACTTCGCTGCTTCTTTGTCTTGTTAACATGACAATTCTTGTTTGCAAGATAATTCTTGTTTGCAAGACAATTCTTGTTTGCAAGATAATTCTTGTTTAAGACAATGAGTATCATCGAGTTTGTGGATGAAACTCCGACATAAGCAGGCTGAGTGAAAGTTTTAAAAACTTACACCCATTACTCCTTTCTAACTATAGCATGCATACCTTACCAAATCTTGTCATTTATTGCTCATTACTATCTATTCATTGCTATATTTGTCGGTAGTACGAAATATAGTTTTAATTAGTACGTTTTACAAGGAACTACACCCGATTATGTAGAAGACCACTAACAACAAAACAGCGATATGAGCCTTGATAAGAGTGGCTACATATCGCTGTTTTATTGTTGTAGTTTCCAAAGGACTTTCCCCTTGGCACACGACCTTACAAAGCAAGGTGTATTGTGTTATCGTAATAAGTTACTTGCCTAAAATGTTATCTCTCCGAAAGATTAAATTCTTCCATAGTACAATCCTCAGACTCATATAATTTATTCTTAGAGATATGATATGGCTCTTCATAACGAACTCTGCCACTAACACGAAGCCCATCAACACTCCTCGCGTAAACAGCTGGAATGCTATGTGGATATACATGACGGAGAGATGGTTGTTCATCAAAAAAGCCAGATTTTTGAGTTCCTTGGCTGCACATCGTAACCTCAAGATCAGTTATTGTAATATTTTCAATCCTTGCATCCTCTTCTCCTGCGAGAAATACGCTAGATTCTGCCTTCATATAGATATGGTCAAAGGTTATATTTCTTATCTTTCCTGGATAGTTACGATTTTCATTTCGGTATGTCGCATTAATAAAGATAGGCTCCCCATTCCCCCACCACATGGTAGGGCCTTCTGTCCGTTCTCCATCCGCATATTTTAAAACGCTTCCGGTAACATGATGTACGTGAATGTCTTCAATTGTAGCACCATCTCTTACCCAGATACCAACACCTCTGGAGCAATCCTTAATTACACAGTCACTAAGCATAACATTTCGAATATCTCCATGAGTCTCAGTTCCAATCTTTAAACCAGAATCACGTGAATATAGAATACAATTATTAATTACTATATTTTCACAAGCTCCGTATTTTTGAGACATTGGTTTCGTTGCTTTTACTACGATTGCATCATCCCCTGTCTTCACTAAACATCCGCTAATCATAACATCCTGACAGCAATCTGGATCAATGCCATCATTATTGGCACCACGAATATCATTTAATATCTTAATATCTTTTACAAGAACGTGGCGACAACCAGCCATATGTAAGGTCCAGAAGGCTGCGTCCTTAATTGTAATATCCTTTACTGTTAGATTCGTAACATCTTCTAAAAACGTGGTTCTTGGACGAAAAGCTGTTACATTCAAAGGACATTCGTGAGCTCCATTATCTGCATTATCATCAAAGAACACCTTATCTCCCTGTCCATAGATGGTTCCTTGTCCTGATATTGTAATATTTTCTTCATGGCAGGCGAATATAAAACATCCTCCATCCCATCCAGTCGTTAGATTATCATCTTCAAAAAGCTTTGCAAAATCTAGGATATCTTCTTTCCTTAAGCTACTAATCAATATAGCTCCCATCTCCAGATGAAAATCGACATTACTCTTTAAGATTATTGTTCCACTTAAGAAACTACCTGCAGGAACAATGACTTGTCCACCATTTATCGTTGCTTCATCAATCGCTTTTTGAATTGCAGCTGCATTGTTGGTTATACCGTCTGCAACAGCTCCATAATCTAATATATTATAGACTTTTCTAACCATATCAATCTCTCCTTATAAAGTATTCTTTCCTACTCCGACACACACACCATAATAAGATTTTATTTCTAAATATAATGCAAACATAATTCTCATCGGAGTAGGCTTTATCTATTGCCTAATATTTCCCGTATATCTTATCAGTATTATAAACGACATTTACAAATACTACAATTAATTGTTTTTTCCTTTTCTCAACACTTTCTCCAGGATTAATAAAATACAGCGCCTATGCTCTGTACGACACTCAGCTTTTCTACATAGCAAATTATATGAATTATCCTTTTAGATGTTTGAATTTATAGATGGATGTATAATATAACTTATTTAAAAATAATTGCAACATAGTTATAATAATATTA
>DPVV01000327.1 GCA_003526525.1 Lachnoclostridium phytofermentans
CATGTTAATGAAAACACTTAAAATTGAATGGAAACATATCGATGTAGCTGGAGATACCTGTGACCGCTGCTATGATACGGGAGAAAATATTACTCGAGAGGTAAAACAATTAAACACGATGTTACAGCCAAAGGGAATTGAAGTAGAGTTCTCAGAGATAAAACTTGATGATAGCCAAGTTCTAGAATCAAATTCTGTCCTTTTCAATGGGATACCTATTGAAGACATTTTAAATATTACTGTGTCAAAAAACTACTGTGATTCCTGTACTATTTTACTAGGAACTGATACCTACTGCCGAACAATATCGTTTGAAGGCAATGAGTACGAAGATATCCCTGCGAAAGCTATCCGTCAGGCAGCATATAAAGTACTAGGTATTAATGAAGATAAATCAACAATACCATCAGACAAATCAGGCTGTGGCTGCAATTGTAATGGATGTTGCTAACAACATAAAAAAATAAATATAAAATTTTTTATTTAATAACATTATAAAAGACGGATTAGAATCAAACAAATTCAAATCCGTCTTAAAAATTCCCTGAAATCTTTAAAGAGAACATTATGTTTTTTCAGTATTCACAAATTTAGTATCCTATTTCAACAATAATTGCAATCTTTGCTTTTAATTTTATAATCTATGATATTTCCTCTTTTATCCTTTTCTATATAACAACAGTCCAATACCATTTCTTTCAACCGCAACCTCGCTCTTTGAACTCTTGATTTTGCTCCAGATACTGATAACCCCAATTGCAATGCTATTTCTTTTTGGCTTAATTTTTCAAACTCAATCATAATAATAGCTTGTTTATATTTTTCTGGAAGATATTGTATCATTGTTTTCAAGCATTCGGCTAATTCCTTATTCACTGTTATTTCATCTTGTTGTTCAATATAAATATCCTCTGGTAAGCATTCAATATGCATATCATTATTCTGTGGCCTATAGAAGTCAATAATAGTATTTCTTGTAATTGTATATATCCAAGATTGTAAATTATTTGATACTCTCAAGTTGTTAATATTGTTATATATCTTAAGAAATACAATTTGTAATATATCTTCAACATCCTGATAATTATTAATCCTTTTTTTAATATAACTTTTTAGCGGTTTATTAAACTCTTCCCAGATGCTCTCGATGCTTGCAATCATAGAACAATCACTCTCCTAATACCTTATTAATAAATTATTTATTTCTCTAATTTACAACAATTACGGAGTGTTGGTAACATGGCACCAACAATTGAAATTAAAATAGCTAAAATACCTGAAATTAAAAACCAGTTTTCTACACCTATAACTTCAGCAAATGTACCCGATAAGATTAATCCGATTGGCATTGCAACCATTGATAGGCTAGTAGATAAGGACAATACCCTACCTAGATATTCCGATTTTATTTTTATTTGATATATTGATGTTAGTATTCCGTAATAAAATGGTATCGTTATCCCCATCATGGTTGCTAAAACAGTAAATATCTTAAAACCACTTGGAGGTAATAACCCCGTTAATACAAGACCTATTCCCATAACACCTATTGACTTTAATATGGCACCAATTTTATCGATTCTCTCTCCGATTTTACCCAATACAATTGATCCTAGCAATGTACCAAAGGCAAAAACAATTTCAATAATACTTGATTGCGCAATTGAACCACCAAAATAGGACATACATATTAAAGGATATAGCGTACCAATTGGCATATAGATAACAGCGTATAATGCGCTGATAACCATTAGTTCTATCATACCTTTTTCATTTCTTAATACGGTGATTCCTTCTTTAGCTTCTCTAATAGCATGTTGTGATTGTACATCAGTTTTCTTTTTGTTCGTTGGTATTTTAAGTATGCTAATCGTACAAATAGCAATAATTGCGCCTATAATATCTATAAAAAGAATGATGTTTATACTCCATACACCATATAAAATTGCTGCAATGGCTGGACTCAATAATTGAGATATTGATTCCAGTGTTTGGGAGTAACCTGCACACTGTGTTAAATTTTCTTTTGGTACAATTAAAGGTGTTACGGCTTGTAAGGAAGGTGTATGAAATGTTGAGCCTATAGATCGAGCAAATAAAACAATCATAATGAGCCACACCGGTAATTCCCTATAGAAACCAACGAATACTAATAAAAGTGTTACTAACGCTATAAATCCATCCGAGAGAATCATTATTTTTTTTCTATTATATCTATCTATCAAAACACCAATAAAAGGACCTAAAATTGCCTGAGGCAAGAAACCGACTAAGGTCGCTAAAGATAAGACGGCTGCTGAACCGGTTGTATCAGTTAAATACCAAATGATCGCCATTTGTATTACAGAGCTAGTAAATATTGATATCGCTTGACCAGACCACAAGATAATAAACGCACTCTTCCAATTTCGTTTCTTGTGTTCCACCGCAGCCATCTTTTTTTCATCATATAATTTTATCATTATGGGTACTCAAATATCTTTCTACCTTTATATTAACAACAAGAACCACCAGAGCAACCACATTCATTTGATTCATTATTATCATTATTTGAATTAGTATTTGCTGTATCAGACTTTTCATTTAAGAAATTATTTGGAATGTTTAGTAATTGAATAAACTCATCATTATTTGGATATCTTCCAGTTATCACAATTTCATTATCTACAATTGTAACAGGCAATCCGGCAACACCATGTTCTTGAATATATTTATTTACAACATGGTTTGTTATAAACTCTTGGGGTGCATTCGATAAATTAAACCGATCGACTTTCACCCCATTTTTTTGTAGTGAGTTTAGAACAGTAGAAATTCTTAGTAGCTCTGGATCAACTCCAACCCCACAAAGTCCTGTAGAACAGCACATAGCTGGTTCAAATATTTGCATTATTTTCATAATTATTTCTCCTTTTTATTTGATTTTTTTATTCTCTTTAATTGTTTAAAACTTTAGGTTGAGGAAACCAATGTTTTGTTTTATTAACAAACTTAACAAGCATTAACATTACTGGAACTTCTGTAAGCACACCAACTGTACAAACAAGAACTACAGGGGAATTCGCACCAAAAATGGTTATAGCAACAGCCACGGATAATTCGAAGAAGTCAGATGCACCAATAAGTGCTGCGGGTGCTGCAATATTATGAGGTTGTTTCGTAACTTTACATATAAAATATGCAAATGCAGATGTAATTACATTCTGTAATATCAGAGGTACCGCAATTAAAAGTACATGAAATGGATTTTCCAGAATTGTATCACCTTGAAAGGAAAAGATAATAACCAATGTTAATAGCAATCCAATCGTAGTTATACTATCAAATTTAGTCACAAATTTTTCATTAAAATAATCAAGACCTTTTCTTTTTATCATTAATACTCGTGTTATAATACCTGCAATCAAAGGAACTACAACAAATAAAATAATAGAAAAGAAAAGAGTATCCCATGGAACCTGTATATTGTTAACACCAAGCAAAAAGGAAACAATAGGTACAAAAAGGACAATTATCAATAAATCATTTATCGAAACTTGCACAAGTGTATGAGCAGGATCTCCCTTTGTTAAGTTACTCCATACAAATACCATTGCAGTACAAGGAGCAGCACCTAAAAGCACAGCACCAGCGATATAGTTTTGAGCTAAATCTGCCGGTATAAAAGCTTTAAATACAACATTAAAAAACAATGATGCAAGGCCAAACATAAGAAATGGTTTGATTAACCAACTTGTTCCACTAGACACT
>DPVV01000501.1:0-420 GCA_003526525.1 Lachnoclostridium phytofermentans
CCAATACATAATCTGGATCATTGATTCTATTTAAACCATTTAAGACAGACAAATATCTTTCAGAACCGCCCTCTACGACATGAGCTACCTTATGAAATCCATAAGGCTTTATAATCTCTTCCTTTACATAGGAAATATCATCTTTACCAACTACTACAATAATATCTGTAACAAGGCTATTTTCAAAGGCTTTGAGAGAATAATATAATACTGGTTTATCCCTTAATAACATATACTGTTTGGATACACTACTCTTCATTCGCTTCCCATGTCCTGCAGCCAACACAATTGCTGTTACCTTTTCCATCCGTAACCCCTAATCCGGTGCTTTAACACCTTGTATAAATTTGCTTTTCGTTTACACTTGAAAACATATCTGCTTAGTATCCCAGTGTGAAGAGAATTTCTTAGGCAACGTCT
>DPVV01000501.1:649-12011 GCA_003526525.1 Lachnoclostridium phytofermentans
CTTAGAAATTCTCTTCACACTCCTAGCGTTGGCCTATCTTTAAGTTAGGTACCGCATTTAAATCTAATCCACTAAAATTTCCTTTCAGATATTCATAATAAGCTGCTGCACCTATCATTGCTGCATTATCTGTACAAAACAGAGGCGTTGGATGATAAAAATCAAACTGATTCTTTTTACAGGCTTCCTCCATTGCAGATCGCAATGCACTATTCGATGCAACACCTCCTGCTATTGCTATCTTTTTCATACCATACTCCTTAGCTGCTGCCATTGTATGGGAGACTAAAACATCAACCACTGCCTCCTGAAACGAAGCTGCTACATCCGCACGGTTAATTTCTTCCCCTTTCATAGCGCTGGAATTGATATAATTTAAAACAGCAGATTTGACACCACTAAAGCTAAAATCAAATGGATGGCCTTCTATACTAGCTCTTGGAAACACAATTGCATTCTTATTGCCTTCCTTTGCTAGTTTATCAATCTTAGGCCCCCCTGGATAGCCAAGTCCAATTGCTCTAGCCACCTTATCATATGCCTCACCAGCTGCATCATCATGAGTTCTTCCGATAATCTCGTACGTTCCATACTCTTTAACAAGCACAAGATGTGTATGTCCTCCAGATACGATCAAACATAAAAATGGAGGTTCCAGTTCTTTATTCTCTATATAGTTAGCACTAACATGTCCTTCTATATGGTGTACTCCTATTAAAGGTAGTTTTGCAGCATAACTAATTGCTTTTGCTTCTGCAACACCGACCAATAAAGCGCCGACCAGACCAGGACCATACGTAACCGCTACTGCATTCATATCTGTTAATCCCATCTGTGCCCCAGTTAATGCTTCCTCAATTACCTGATTTATTTTTTCCATATGCTTTCTTGACGCTATCTCTGGAACTACACCACCATACAAGGTATGCAAATCTATTTGAGTTGATATAACATTGGATAAAACTTCTCTACCGTTTTTTACCACAGAAGCAGCAGTCTCGTCACAGGATGACTCTATTGCCAAAATATATACATCTTCTTTTTCCACTATATCTTTTTGATAATCTTCCATTTAAATCCTCCATTTTGTCTCGTGAGTGAAAAATCTTGATTTTCACACTACCTCCGTCACTAAAAACAATATCTCGTATAAGCTAAGCTGCCACAAAGGACTTAATTTATCCTTAATGACAGCTCTTTCATAATCAATCTATTACTAAATCATAGTAATTATTTTGCATCTGCTTTATCAGCCAATCTCCAGCCAAGAATCTTATAAAGCCCAGCTTCATCCTTTTGAAGCAGGAACTCTTGGCGCACTGAATTGTATTCCTTGCCTTCTCTCAAAGAGTAAGTAGCAAGAAGTCTTGCGAACTCTTTTCCATCTTCTTTCCAAGTAATAATACTATTCCCAGAATCTATAGTATAACTTTTAATCTTTCGTTCAGACTTATGGTATTCTGCGACTTCAACTGCTAAATTCATAAGATATTCATCCGAAGGATTCGCTTCTATTAACTCTTTGGCATATAAGTTTTGAACTTTATCTCCAAGCTTTTCAAACTCTTCATCTGTAAGATCATCATTATGAATACACATTGAAAATCTACTATACAGCTTAACTACTTCTCTAGGTGTAGCTGGGTATGTACTCTCTAAATCCATTACCAGAAGCTTTTGAACCTCTGTTAATTCAATGTCTGGCTCTAACTTATCTTTATCCTCTCTATTATATATATAAGCAAAAGTACCAACGATCACACACCCTATTACAATCATCATTATCACTGTCATAACTGTATTATTCTTTGAACTCTTTTTAGAACCCTTCATAAAATCAGATCCTTCCCCCACATGCTACCCCTGTGGCATAAGCAATTTTTATGTAGACGCTTCTACCGCTTGAATAATATTTTTATTTACGTAAATACCTAAGAATAATCTTAAAGCAATAGAAAGCTTTTTATAAAGCCTTTTTATAAAGGCTTTTAGCCCCTCTATTGCTTTTTTAGTTATTCATTTTTATCAAATTCTAGAGTAACACTCTTTCTATCTTTTCCTGCTTTCGCGTTCGGGAATATTTCTTTTGTTTCTTTCATATATTCTTCCGGTCTGGTCAGAGAAGGACTGTAGTGAGTCAGCCATAATTCCTTTACCCCTGCTTGCTTAGCAAGTTCTGCTGCTTCATAAAAAGTCATGTGTTTATTCTCTAGAGCATTACTCTGTTTTTCTTTTTCTCCATACATACCCTCACAGATAAACAAGTCGGACCCCTGAGCTTGTTCTACTATTTGTGGAACCGGTCTACTATCTGTACAATAAGTAAGTTTTATCCCCTTACGCTGTGGGCCTAATATCATATCTGGTGTAAACATTCTACCATCTTTCTCTATCGTTTGTCCCTTTTGTAGGCGACTCCACAACTCTTTTGGTACCTCGTTCTTCATTGCCATTTCCGGAATAAAACGTCCTGTTCTCTTAACCTCTACCGTATATCCGTAACATATTACATTATGATTAACACGAAATGCATGTATCACATAATCATTGATGCAAATCGTTTCTTCTGGATTTGTAACTTCTATAAAGTTTAGTTCAAATGGTAATTCGGGGGCGATTACTCTAAGCGCGCTAACAACACGTTCAAGCCCTTTCGGACCTATCAGAGTAACTGGTTGTGTTCGATCCGCATTTCCCATTGATAATAATAGACCTGGCAAACCACTGATATGATCTCCATGATAGTGTGTAAAACAAATAATATCAATAGAGTGAAAACTCCAACCTTTTTCACGAATAGCTACTTGTGTTCCTTCCCCACAATCTATTAATAAACTGCTTCCATTCAAACGAGCCATCAATGCTGTAAGCCAACGTCCTGGTAATGGCATCATCCCGCTTGTTCCTAATAAACATACATCAAGCATAATAAATTCTCCAAACTAAATATCTATTTAATCGCAAATTTCTTGCCTATAATTAAAACACAAGTCTTCCTATATATAAATCAATTTAATTACTCATGCTAAACCTATTTCAATAATCGAAAACTATCTTTCATATAACAGTTTTTCCCAATAAATATTGATATAAATTTTTAATAATTAAAAAGTTTAAGATTCTAATATACTCCTACTTGTACTTCATCTTAGCATATTATATACCCATAGGCAAGAAATAATTCAAGACAAAAGCCTTGCGACATACATCACAAGGCTTCTGATTTATCGGTAACTTCAATTGGTATTTTAAAGTGTGCAATTAATTGATCATAGCAGTTTTCACAGATAGTAAACCTGTGAACTTCAAGATCCCTGCTTGAAAAAAAACCCCACTCCTTTGACACAACAAAGGCATCTTCTAGTAATATCCCTCTTTCCATGCGCAATGCTCTACCACAGACATTACATAAAAGATCATTCTTCTTTCGTTCCTTTATCAAATGAGCCATAGCACATTCCTCCACTTCCTTATTATACAATGAAACCAAGGAAAAACACAGTGGAAATCACTGTAAATACTCCTTCATCCCTGCTAAAGACACCCCAAAATTTTAGTAGAATTTAAAAATTCAGCCACATAATTATGGCATTTTCTGTCGGATGTGCATAAAAATCTCTACGCTTACCTACACTTTGAAATCCCAGCTGCTCGTATAAATGGATAGCAGATTGGTTACTCTCACGAACTTCTAAAGTTACCGCTTCTATCTTACATAACTTAGCCTGTTCTAATAGGGATACTAACATTAGTTTTCCTATACCTTGTCTGCGTTTTTCTTTTTTGACACAAACATTTGTGATATAACCTTCCCCTGCAATATTCCACATCCCACAATAAGCAATAAGATTTCCTGTGTCCTCCACAACCAAATAGATATGATCTTTTTCAGTCGCTTCCTTTAAAAAACTCTCTTCACTCCACGGATCAGAAAAAGTTTCTTCTTCAATAACAGCCATTGCTTTTGTATCACTTGGAAGCATTCTACGAATTATCAACTTGCTCTCCTTTCGAAAGAGCCTCTTCTCTTTCCCTTTCTGCCTGGGATTTTCTTAGATAGGTTGGAATATGCTCCGTCGCGGATTCCAGCTTTCCTTCCTTTATATAATGGAACGCAAGTGCTCCAAGTGCACCAGCTCGTTGCTTTGATAGATGTGCTGGTGCAAAATAATATGGTACCTTTGTACTCTCTATCAATTGTTTTTGATAAGCTTCTACTCCATCTCCTAAATAGATAACAGGTCTTTGATAATCATTGACAAGATGTATTATCTCTTCTACATCACAAGCTGTTTGCTCTTTTATCACATGAAATTCATTTTTTTCAAAGGAATATAGCCCGGTATATACTTGATTTCTCCTAGCATCCATCAAAGGACAAATGATAGCTTCCGATGCAAATAAATTGTAAGCTATTGCATCAACGGTTGGTACCGCAATAATCGGTTTGTTTAATGCTAGTCCTAATCCCTTTGCTGTCGCAGAGCCAATACGAAGACCTGTAAAAGAACCTGGTCCTTTCGCTACTGCGATCGCATCGATTTCTGACATCTCTAGTCCTAACATCTTCACGCACTCATCAAGCATTGGTAACAATGTCTGTGAATGTGTTTTTTTATAGTTCACAGTATATTCGGCCAATAACGCATCTTCTGTCATAATTGCGACAGAAGCAACTAAGCCCGAACTATCTAGTACTAATATTTTCATTCTAATAATCATGCCCTTCCATAGTAAACTTTAGGCTGCAGGTACAAATTTACGTGTGAAAAACTTTGCTTTTTCACACTATCCTCACATTGTATACTACATCTGTACGCAGATGTAGTACTGCAGAAATAAAAACTATTTACGAGTTTTACTCGTCATTTTTATAATTGGTTTTCTTCAACCAAAATGATACGATAGTCAAATCCTTTATCCAAATCTTTTTCTATCGTTATCTGGATATAATCTTTCGGTAAAAGTTCCTTAATACGAACTGCCCATTCTATGAGGCAAACACCATTTCCATAGAAGTAATCCTCATAACCGATTTCCTCCATTTCCTCAATATCCTCGATACGATACACATCAAAATGATAGAGGGGAAGTTCTCCTTGTTCGTATTCTTGCACAATGGTAAAGGTAGGACTACTGATAGGCTCTGTTATTCCAAGTCCAGTAGCAAACCCTTTGGTAAATACCGTCTTTCCAACTCCCAGGTCACCGCTTAGGCAATATACTTGTCCTTTTTGTGCATTTTCCCCCATTCGTTTTCCAAGGCGGTAGGTATCCCCTTCCGTAAAACTTTCGTATTTCATACCTTTTCTACCCTCTATTTCTTAAACTTCTTTCTTGCCTCAGGTGCATGTTCTATTACTAGTTTTTTCATTTCCTCTGCATGCCCAGGAAGAGCTGCCTTAGGTAAGATATAAGCCCCACGCGTTGACAAATAGAAATAGAAAGCATGCTTTGTTTCTACTGCTTTCCAGATATCAGTCCAATTTATTAGTATCTTTTCTTCGCCCTGACTTACTAATATCCCTTCCTCATTGATAAAATAATCAATTGGTTTTTGAAACATCGGTGTTAGTTTGACTTGTTTCGCAGCTTTGTAATAAAGCAAAATTGGATTAATAATAGTAAATAGTGACGCTATCAATATTAGCATTAAGTTACTAAAAGCTTGTCCGCCACCAGCACCAGTAAAAAGAAGAACCAATGCACCTACACTAATAATTAAATTTATAATACCAGATACACCAACATATGCATGATGCATCAAGAAACGATACATATCGTTAACCTTCGTTTGATATTGAAACATAATCTCTTTTTCCATACTACCCTCCATTCTGTTGCAATTCGTGTGTGTGAAAAACCTTGATTTTTCACACTACCTCCTCGTCTCATAAGTATACCGAAAAAAGGGTGCCTTTAAACGTATTGTTCAGCCATTTAAGGAGAAGCAACTGATTAAAGACACCCTCTTCCTTGCATTTTATAATGCAATTATAGCAGATTACATCGAAATTTCAAGTCTATGCAAACGTAAGTTATTTGTTCTAAGACTTAAAATTATCTAATCTTTGTAATCTCCTTTTAGGATTTTACTTATATTTTTATAAATTAAAATGGTAATTAACGATGTTAATGCATATTTTAATAAATTAAACGGTGCTACTGCTAACACTACAAAAGTAAACATACCCTTGATCGCAGATATTTTTTCTGTTCCTTGAGCAATAAATGATTCAATTGGTACGTGAAAAGCTTCTGAATATTTAGGTAATAAAACAAAAGCATTTAAGAAACATCCAGCTAATGTGGCTGTTACTGTACCAACAAGCAATCCAATCACTGCATTTTTCTTACTCTTTCTTAGAAAATAGAAGAACGATGCTGGAATAATAAAGACGCAACCCATTAAGAAGTTTGCAAACTCCCCAACAAATGCTGTTGTCGTTCCATTGGATAGTAGGTTCAAGACTACTTTAATAAGTTCTATTGTTATCCCAGCTACCGGACCAAATGTAAATGCACCAATAATCACCGGAAGTTCGCTAAAGTCAAGTTTATAGAATCCAGGGGCGAACCATAATGGAAACTCAAAGAACATCAAAACAACTGCTATCGTGGAAAGTACCGCTATAGTTACCATCCTGCGTACATTTTGTTTACCTCTTCTTTTTTCTAATCCGATTTTTTTCCCAATGACACGCTCAGCTGCATAAGCAGCTCCAACAATAATTGCAACAATCGTCACACTTAGTAGCAAAAATCCAACATTGGTTTTTGCTACATCCATCAGTTTCTCCAAGTTTTCCATCATTTCGTCTCCTTTTTATAAAAGGAAGGTTCTAGGAGTAAGCCACTGAATACTTCACTTTGTAGGTACAACGTCTTGCAAATACATATCGCCTTGCCGTACCTACAGGGTGAGTGCGCATACCTTGGAGATCAAAAAAGCCCTGATAGTATACTATCAGGGCGGCTTAAACTCACGTATCACACTAGTTTCAGTGTTGTTGTGCTTCCAAAGAAAGATATAAAAATTTCCTAAATCCTTCTATATCATCACAAACTTCTTCTTTCATCCAGACTATACTGTCGGTTTTGGAATTCAGTAATCTTTCTTACTGTCACCAAATCAGCGAGATTAACTCGGTCGCGGACTATACCGCCGGTCGGGAACTACCCCCTGCCCCGAAGAACTTCCTTATTCTATTTGCATAAATATTTTATCTCTTTGTCTATTAAATGTCAATCAATATCTTTCGTTTCGTAATTCTAGAAAGATCTTTTGGTTTGTATTCTAGAAGGATCTTTTGTTTCGTATTCCTTGAAAGATCTTTGTTTTGTATTCCTAGAAAGATTTTTCGTTTCATATTCCTAGAAAGCTATAAAACATACTCCCAATCCGTATCCGATGCAAAATAAAACTTTGGATAACAAGGTTGGTTATAACAATTATTCTGCCATGCAATTCCAGTACGATACTGTATATCATGCATTAATGTATATAATTTATGATTGGTTAAATCCGTATTGAAAAAGATCCGGATTGCGCTGCTATCTGATTTTCTAATAAGAAGTTCTTCCCTCCAGTCCCCAAAGATATCTGCTACAAGACAAGGATTCCCCTTCGTTCCATTATTCGTGGCTACACCTTCCGGTGCAAAGATAATTCCATGTGTATTGTCGTTGATAACACCTGCATGGCTTCCAAACAAATCTACTCCATCTATGATCTGTGTGCTCATATCCGGCAACCAACGAATACTAAAGTTTGTTCCAAGCAGTTTAGCAGGAAGTACCTCCCCCTTAACAGATTGCATCTTAGTTACCCAGGTTTGCAAACCTCTTACCTTAGGACTTACATCTCCGACCATACACCTTCCTAAATCCGTTTCTGCATACTCACCGAAGATAACTTCCCCTGTTTCTGCATCACGTAAGGCATAACCATAAGGTGCATGTTTTGCTCCTTCAAATACCTGGAATATCTCAAGCCCCGGTCTGTCCGGATTAATATCTGCCACATGCATAGCATCTCCGTGGCCTAATTTTGCATAAGTTCCATCCGGCAGGTAATCATAACTGCTATAAAGAAGACTTCCATCATGATCAATCACCGCAGCACCGTATATAATCTCCTGATACCCATCTCCGTCTACATCCGCTGTCGATAAACTATGATTTCCCTGTCCTGCTAATCTGCCATATACAGGGTCACTACCGGCACCTCCATGAGCATTATCCATAAATGGATTGTTCATTCTCACATGCCCGCTGTCAATATTAAAATACTCTCGAAACCGATTTTCAAAAAAATCATATGCCACTACCGTTGTTCTTGTATAATAACCACGGCAGACAATGAGATACGGGCGTTCTCCATCAAGATAAGCTACCCCTGATAAAAAACGGTCGACACGGTTTGCTGGCTCTATTCTTCTCATCGAATAATCCCCCCATAGCAAACCATCATCTTCTCTGGTATAAGGAAATAGTATTGTTTCTAATTCTTCCCCAGAACCCGAAAACATGGTAAGGTACTCCGGTCCGTCGATAATAAATCCTTCAAAATGTCGTAGTTCAATTCTCTCACTCCTTGACGGCGCATAAACATCAAGAAAATAATCTACTAGCTTTATTGCATCCTCTCTCCTTAAGGGATACCGATATCTCTTTTCTATGCCAAAACACTCTTCCAGTGTTTGTGGCCAGGTTTTATCTATAACCATCGAGTGATTATGCCAATTCATAAACACCGTTACTAAATGTTCATAATAATCTTCTGCACTGAAGCGATAATCATCCTGGTTGGTGTACCCACCGTCTATATCGTTGTCCGGCATCGTTATGTAGGCTTCTTTTTCCACCTTACCCTCTTCATCGTAATAAATCACCTTCGTACCTGGTGCTGTCTTTACTGCCATCTCTGCCTTACCGTCTCCATTAAAATCATAGACCATAAACTGAGTATAATGAGCACCTGATCTTATATTAACTCCCATATCAAGCCGCCATAAAAGTCTTCCCTCTAGCTTATAACAGTCAATAAAACAATTTCCGGTATATCCTTTTTGCGATACATCCTTAGAATTGCTAGGGTCCCATTTGACAAAATACTCATATTCACCGTCTCCATCCACATCACCGACACTCATATCATTTGCATGATAGGTGTAGACTTCCCCCGCCGGTGTTACTCCATCACTTGGTCTTTTTAATGGTAAATCAATATAGTTAGCACCGCTTCGAAAAGCACACATTTCCTTCGTCCGTTCAACTAAAGCGCCATCTTTTAAAACTCCAATTGAATACTGATCCTCAGAAGTTCCCTCTTCATCCACAAAGTTTGTGCTATCGGTTACTGTTGTTAACAATTCTCCGTTTTTATACACAATAAAATCCGTACCAGTTAAACCAGTGCTGCTATACCCACTAACTTCATCCTTCATCAGCCTCCATGCAAGAAAGATTCCCTTTTGTCTTTTCACCACCATAAGTCCTCTTGAAAGCTTTTCAAGTTGTTCGTGAAATGTTTTTCCAATCGATGTCTTTAACACAGAGCTAATGGAAATCTCCTGCCCTCCCGAAACAGAAGCCACTTTAAGATAATGAGACACATGAGTTGATCTTTTTAGTGTGTATTCGGTTTCCTTTGTTTCTGATAATATTTTGTACTTCATCACCAACGTATCTTTGTCTGCCCAATAGATACGATACGAATCTGCATTAGGGTTGGCATCCCATTGTATGGTAACGTGGTCCTTATCGAATTCCTTTATTCTTAATCTGGTCACTATTTATACCTCCGTTTCTAAGCCCACCTAAGAACTCACACCAAGAAATATTGTGAATATTATGATTCTCTGTCCATCATTCTAAATTTTCCAGGTGTCGTCCCAACATGTTTACTAAAAAAACGTATAAAATTCTGCGCATTGGTGTATTTTAATTGTTCTGCAATTTCTGCTACCGATTTATCCGTTTCTATCAACATTTTCTTAGCAATTTCAATTCGCTGTATTGTTACATAATCGGTAAATGTCATGTTGATTTTACTCTTCATAATCTTCCAAATATAACTTGGATGATACCCTAATTGATCTGCACATTCTGTTAATGTGATATCGCTAGAGGTTTCTCGTACCAATCGAACTATCTTATCTAATACAAGATCAGAATTACTTCGACGGAAGGTGCTTAATTGTTTAATCACCGGCGAAATAATATTATGTTTATAAAAACTTCGGATTTTATCTAAATCCGAAAGCTGATTAAATTGTAAAAACACATTCACTGATCCATGCCCAAAAATATCATTTACCGAAAGTCCAGCATCTGTAGCTACTAATATTACTGCCACCATAAATCGATGCAGATAGAAATGCAGCTCATTTAGAACAGCTCCACTTTCTGCCATATGGTTAATAAAAGTATCTGCTAAGAAAAATGCTTTCACTTTATCACATTCATCCACTGCTGCCTTCATCTCTTTCTCTAAAATAAGTTCATAACTATAGTTATTCGAGTTGCTGTTTGCTATATCAGAATAAAAAATGAAGTTTTGCTCACAAATGGTATTTTCTTTATTTAAGGTTTCATTATTTTTGACCGCTTCTAAACTTTCATTGTAAGCCTGTCTAAATTTCATAAGGCTGTCAAACGGTTGGCTGATA
This sequence comes from Lachnoclostridium phytofermentans, assembly GCA_003526525.1. Classification (GTDB taxonomy): domain Bacteria; phylum Bacillota; class Clostridia; order Lachnospirales; family Lachnospiraceae; genus Lachnoclostridium. The sequence goes on from DPVV01000501.1 coordinate 11,323, forward strand.
CCGAAGTTTACATGATATCCACTTTCTATAACAACATAATCGGTAAGGTGGCGAATCAATTCCACCGCTGCCTCTTCAAGCTCTTCTTTTAACTCTCTCGTAATAGTGCAGAGAATTACATTGGAGTTTGTAACAGCAGGAAATAAAAGCTGGTCATTAATTAAATCCGGCATATTTTCTACAATACTGATTTTTATCATATCTTGTTTTGTATAGTCCCATTCTTCCTCTATTACTTTAGATGAAACACTAATTGCAATAATTGAAGCATATTTCATTTTTTCAAAACCAAAATTTTTTAATTTAGATTCAATATCCTCTTTTCTTACTTCTCCTTTTAATAGACGAAGGACGAACAATTCCTTTAGCTGTTTTTGTTGAACTAGTATTAATTCTTCCATATTATTTTTTGAATCGACTAGTCGGTTAATTCGCTTACCGATAAAATTAAACTCATTCTCATTTTTTCCAGCTACCTCTTCTATCACTTCTATATTTCTTAAATTTGTCACCAACTGAGATACTGGACGATAAATTGTTCGAGAACCTAATACAGAGAAAAGAAAAATAAGCGTCATCATAAATAGTATTAAAAGTCCGGCAGTTACGATAATAGAACTAGCTTCATGAGTCACAATGGCAGGATCATAACTGGATACATAAAGCCATCCATTGAGATCGGAAGAGCG
>DPVV01000501.1:12219-12552 GCA_003526525.1 Lachnoclostridium phytofermentans
GAATAGGACAAATTCAAATTAAAACCACTCTTCTTACTAAGTTCTTCGCGCCTTTCTACCAAGGATTCTAATGTTGTATCATGTTCTTTTATGTACTCATCAAGGAATTCTGAAACTTCCTTATGTTCCGTGAATAAAAGTTTGCCCTGTGCATCAAAAACAGTCAATTTTCCACTGCTTAAGCTATTTCTAAGAAGTCTCTCAAACCCAACGCTACTTAAATTAACTAGCAACAAGCAATTTGGGCTTTTTAGGTTTAGTGGAGCCTTAATCGCGAGCGTGATATAGTCGGATTTAATAACACGATTACCTATTCCTTCATTTTCTATACTT
>DPVV01000498.1 GCA_003526525.1 Lachnoclostridium phytofermentans
CAGTAAGAATACTAAAGATAGTATGAATACTCGAGATAGTAAAAATGCTCAAGACAGTAAGAATACTCAGGGAAGTAAGAATACTCCAAATGATACCTTAACTAGTAAAAATGATTCTTCAGAAGAATTTAAAAATTTGGATAAACTGTTATATGATATGCCTGAAGCAGCAGTAGAAGAAAAGCAAAGCAAGTTAAGAGAACGTGCACGTATACCAGAACAGGCTGTATTAAGTTCTACAGAGATTGCAGCTTCTCTAGAACCTACAGAGGAAGAGGATGACGAAATTTTACGTGCGCTTGATAAGTATTTTTCCAGTGGGAAAGATGCGTAGTAATTAGGATAGATAATTTTAAGGAATGATAATGTCGAAAATAACTTATGAAAGTGCCTTGAGGGAGGGATGTGCCCTCCTTCAAGCTATAAGCATCCAAGATGCAGAATTAGATGCCTGGTATTTGCTTGAGCATGTGACTGGGCTAAGACGAATTGACTATATGATTCGGGCCAAAGAAGATATGCCGATAGAAAGGTATGATCACTATCAGCAACTTCTTAAAAAGAGAGCCTTGCATATTCCGTTACAGTATCTTACTGGGAATCAGGAATTTATGGGGCTTTCTTTTCGCGTCAATGAATCAGTTTTAATACCGAGACAGGATACGGAGAGATTAGTAGAAGAAGTCTTAAAAGTTTGCAAGGATAAGGACATCTTAGAACTGTGTACTGGTTCTGGGTGTATTATTGTTAGTCTTGCAAAGCTTGGAGACATAAAAAAAGCGGTAGCGGTTGACATTTCCAGGGATGCAATTAAAGTGGCAGAAGAAAATGCAAAGGCTAACGAGGCTTTGATTACCTATATTCAGAGCGATATGTTCTCTAATGTTTCTGGAACATACGATGTGATTGTTTCAAATCCACCTTATATTGAATCTGAGGTTGTAGAAGGATTAATGCCGGAAGTAAAAGATCATGAACCAAGAATTGCTCTTGATGGTGATGCAGACGGATTAAAGTTCTATCGGATATTAGCAAAAGGATCAGGAAGATTTTTAAATAAAAATGGTAAAATATATCTAGAAATTGGTTATAATCAGGCGGCTTCAGTGAGTGAATTATTAAGTCAAAATGGATTTGCCCAAATTAATGTGGTGAAAGATTATGCTGGTTTGGACCGTGTGGTAAGTGCAGTATATGAGGGTGAAATCAAGTAAAGGAGTAAAAAGACGTTTATGAGAAATATTAGGTGTATAGAGATGGTTTTTCTCTAGCTGCGTAAACTATATAACAAAGATTTCACTTGAAATACTGTGAATATCAGTAGTGTAAAATAAGGAGCACTTCGCCCTTCTTGTGTAAGCGTGTATTGGGTGTTTGTGTGAGAATGATACATTAAAAAGACTAGGAAAAATTATGAGCTGGGGAGTTATGTGATACATGAATTTATGCAAGTAATGAATGTATGCAAGACATAAAGTAATGCAAGGCATAAAATCAAGAAAGGCATAAAATCAAGAAAGACATAAAGTTATGAAAGAATAACTGCCAGTGTTAATAAAAAGCATAAAGTGCTAGAATAGAGGTTAATATGTTTGATAAATTAGAAGATCTATTAATTAGATTTCAGGAAATCCAGAATGAATTAAATGAGCCAACCGTAACGAATGACCAAGCAAGATTTCGTAAGTTGATGAAAGAGCAAAATGACCTTGGTGAAATCGTAGACAAATACCTTGAGTATAAACAAACAAAGAAAAATATTGAAGAAAGCTTGGAACTATTAGATGAAGAAAGCGATGAAGAGATGCGTGAACTTGCAAAAGAGGAGTTATCTACAAGCAAGGCAAATCTAGTAGTGATTGAAGAACAGCTTAAGATTTTATTACTTCCAAAGGATCCAAATGATTCAAAGAACGTTATTGTTGAAATTAGAGGAGGCGCCGGCGGAGATGAGGCTGCTTTATTTGCAGCGGAACTATTCCGTATGTATTCCAAGTATGCTGAAACAATGCGTTGGAAAATCGATATGATGAACTTAAACGAAAATGGTATCGGTGGTTTTAAGGAAGTAATCTTTATGATCAATGGCGGGGGAGCTTACTCTAAACTTAAGTACGAAAGTGGAGTACATCGTGTACAAAGAATTCCAGTAACAGAATCTGGCGGAAGAATTCATACATCAACAGTAACCGTTGCTATTATGCCTGAGGCAGAAGAAGTCGACGTTGAACTTAATATGAATGATTGTCGATTTGATGTATTCCGTTCTTCTGGTAATGGTGGTCAGTGCGTTAATACTACTGACTCAGCGGTACGATTAACCCATATGCCAACCGGTATCGTAATATCCTGTCAGGATGAGAAATCTCAGTTAAAGAACCGTGATAAGGCATTAAAGGTATTACGTGCAAGATTATACGAATTGGAACTTGAAAAAGCTCATGATGCAGAAGCAGCTGCGAGAAAGAGTCAGGTAGGAACAGGAGATCGTTCCGAAAAGATACGTACGTATAATTTCCCACAGGGACGTTGTACAGATCATAGAATTAAACTTACCAGCCATCGTTTGGATGACATTATGAACGGGGATTTACAAGAAGTTATTGATAGCTTAACTGCGGCAGATCAAGCAGCAAAGCTTTCCAATATGCAGGATGAATATTAATACCAAAAGAGATTGATATCAAAAGAGATTGATATCAAAAGAGATTAATATCGAAAGAGATTAATATTCATGACAAGGAAAAGTTCGCCAAGCGTACTTTT
>DPVV01000499.1:0-12295 GCA_003526525.1 Lachnoclostridium phytofermentans
TAACCAGTCAGGATGTCGTTCGTCATCCGTTAGTACAAAAGATCGTAAAGGCATACGATGAATTTGAGAAAAGAAATGACAAACGAGGTGCGAATCCTACAGATAACAGAGGCGTGAAAATAACCGAGATTGATAAGAAAAAACGTACAAAAAAGGCTATCATCAAGAAAAAATAATAAGTTACGATAGGAAGAAGGGGAGGATTGCATGGAGACAAAAGAACAAGACATAACATTGGAGGAGATTCCCTCTATTCGACTAGTATTAACTGCGGTAACCTTGCTTTTAACCTCCCTTACTTTAACGCTTTCGTTTGGTATATTATCTGATAGCAGTTTTTTAGAACTTTTGAAGTACAGTGTTTATACAGTCGTTGTAAATTTTGTTGTTGTATTTTATCTCTATCAAAATCAAAAGAATGTACTAAAAAAAAGATGTTCTTGGTGGTTCATTAGCTTTTGTTATTTGATCACAGTAGGTAGTGTACTAATACCACAAATTCCTAATATTCTAGTAGATTTTGATATCTTAGAATACCCAGTTTGGATTTTGGGAATTGCCTTACTTGCAATGTTTGTAGATACCAATCTTGCCTTATTACTATCATTTGGCATGGTTATGTTTACTTTTTATGGAAATAATACATATGAGGTGCAACTGATATCTTTGGTTCTTTCTTTCCTTATTTGTTTACTTACAAAATACTTAAAAAAATGGATTTCTTTTCTATATGCAATCTTAGTAACGGTATCATTATTCATAACCATGTTAGTAGTTCAGAGTGATTTTACCTTGGACAAGGTAGTAACGAAAAAAAATATTATTTATTATACTTGTGTTTTTCTAATTCTTTTGTTAAGCTTTTTATCTGGCAGTATTATAAAAGTATTTTCTCAGAAAAAGAAAAGCTCTATAGTTTCACTAGCGAATGATAAGGAAGAGTTTGCTGCAAGTTTAGGAGTAATGAATGAGGATATTTTAAAAGAAGTAAACAATGACTTTAACACAGTAGCATTACAAGGGAACTTCTTACATCAGGAAGAATTGCTGGTTGGCAATAAATCATGTTTTACAGTTCAAGAAGTAGCAGACCTACAATTCCCATTAATGAAACGGTTAGAGGAAGAATCGCCTAAATTATTACTTCATTCCAAATCAATTGCATATCTATCACAAAAGGCAGCAGGATGTATTGGGGCAAAAGAAGATCTCGCTTTTGCAGGAGGTTTGTATCATGAAATTGGACGACTTCTTGGCCCAGATTATGTGAAAAATGGAGAAGAGCTTGCAGGTCAATATAAACTACCAAAAGAAGTCAGCGATATGATACGCCAACATAATTTTAAAGTAGAACTGCCAAAGACAAAAGAGGCAGCTATTGTAATGCTTTCCGATAATATTTTCTCAACTATTTTATATCTAAAAAATTCAGGTGAGACAAGCATTACTGCGGAAAAGGTAATTGAAAATACGTTTTCCATTCGATTGAATAAAGGTACTTTGGATGAAAGTGGTATCTCAATAAAGGAATTTCATAACTTGAAGGAATTCTATATTAGCAATATAGCTTATATTTTAAATTCTTGATAAAGGCAGATGGGAGTTAATATGACGATTCATATAGAGAAAGAAACAGAATTGAATTTTGATTTTAATGAAGAAATATTGATTAAGGAAGTAATTGAGGCAGCACTTGATTATGAAGAATGTCCCTATGAAACTGAAATCAATGTTGTTTTAACGAACAATGAGGAAATTAAAGAGATTAATAAGGAATATCGAGAGATTGATGCTCCAACGGATGTTTTATCCTTTCCTATGGTAGAGTTTGGTGAACCTTCTGATTTTGACCATGTGGAAGAAGAGCAGGAGGATTGTTTCCATCCTGATTCTGGAGAGCTAATGCTCGGGGATATTATAGTTTCTGTGGATAAGGTTATTAGTCAGGCTAAAGAATTTGGTCACAGTGAAAAGAGAGAATTAGGATTTTTAATTGCTCATAGTATGCTTCATCTTTGTGGGTACGATCATATGGAAGAGGAAGAGCGTGAAATCATGGAAGAGCGACAACGAGCAATTCTTGATCGAATTCATCTTAGCCGTTAAATGAGTTTTATAAAACACTATCTTCTCATGCAGGATTTCAACAATTAGTAAAGGCAGTTGGATACACAAGTGGCATAGTTATTAAAGGGCGCGAAGGCGTCAGAATGGATGTAAATATGACGAATCAAACTGACTGTAAGAATAAAAGTGTGAAAGAACCTCGCTCTTTCACACAAATGAAAAAAGTAGGCTATCTGCTTAGCCTTCTTTTTCTGTGTGTTTTGGTAACTGGGTGTAAGAAGAATTCACAAGAGGATAATTCGATTATTATCCTTCCAACCGTAACACCTACAATAGAGCCAACAGTTACACCAATCATAAAGCCAGAAGTGAATAGAGAAGGACAGGCAATCAGTAAATTAACAGGGCTTTGGGTTGAGGAAGAAATTGCAAACCAACGGCCTTTTGCAGTTATGCTTAATAATATTCGGGTTGCGAATCCACAGAGTGGAATCGGTGATGCGGTTATCTTGTATGAAGCACTTGTGGAAGGTGGAATTACAAGGTTGATGGGAATCTTTGAGGGGATTGATAAGACGACAAAGACCGCGGAGCGCATTGGAAGTGTAAGAAGTGCAAGACATTATTATGTAAGCTTTGCAGATGAATATGATGCAATCTTTGTTCATTATGGTCAAACTTCTTATGCAATAAAAAAGATAAAGAAACTTGGAATTGATACCATCAGTGGTATGGAAGGTGTCGGAGTAAATTCTTTTTATCGTGATAAAAGCATTAAAGCACCACACAATGCATTTTTATCGTTAGATGGTATTCAGAGGGCTTTAGAAAAAGGAAAACTTCGTACAACCTATGAAGAGGGCTATCAAGGGCACTATCAATTTTATGATAGTGATAAGGATTTAGTTGGAGCTAGTTTGGCAGGAAAAGTCACTCTAAAATTCTCCTCCACTGCAAAACCATATTTTATATATGATTCGAATACCAAAGAATATCTTAGATATCAATACGATGACAAGCATATTGATGCAAATACAAGTGAGCAATTAACTTATAAAAATCTGATTGTCCAATTTGTGAAAGAGTGGAATATCGATAAAAATGGATATCAGACGATGGATATTGAAGATGCAAGTGGTGAAGGATATTATTTTACCAACGGAAGTTTTATACCAATTACATGGAAAAAGAACGAAAGCACTCGTTTTATGAAATATTATAATAAAAGTGGAGAAGAACTTATCATAAATCCTGGAAAGACCTATATTGGGGTATTTCCAGATAACCATGTCTCTGACGTTATGATAGAGTAGGGACAGTATGTACATGAATTAAGTGTTTATCGTGATATGACAGCTTATTAAAAATTCTTACACCACAGGAAAACTCTTTGGAAACAATGAAATTGTATAAATTTCATTCTATTGTTTCAAGACATATAAATCACGAAAAAATTAGAGAAAATCATGGGAGGATAGTTTCATGAGTAATAAACAAAATAAATATTTAGTACAAGGATCCATTCTGGCGGTATCCTCCATATTAGCCAGATTGATTGGTATGTTATACCGGATACCTCTAAATCGTATTGTTGGAGATACCGGTATGGGATACTATTCCATGTCCTTTGAGTTATATAATTTAGCTCTTTTGCTTTCTTCTTACAGTATTCCATTAGCAGTATCTAAGCTAGTGTCTATCAGAGATCAGAAGAAAGAATATAAAAATTCTTATCGTATTTTCTTATCTGCGATGGCGTTATCTACCTCTGTCGGATTATTTGCGAGTGCAATATTGTATTTTGGAGCAACGTTTTGGGCTGGTTTAATTGGTGGAGAAAATGCTGTGGATATCGCAATTCCACTTCGTGTCCTTGCACCGACGATTTTTATATTCTCTATTATGGGTGTACTTCGTGGATTGTTTCAGGGAAAACGTACCATGGTACCTACTGCAATTTCTCAGTTATTAGAGCAGATTGTGAATGCGATAGTAAGTGTTGGAGCAGCTTATTTTCTAATGAAGGAGCACAATGCTTCTGTTCAAATTGATGCCTATGGTGCTGCCGGCGGTACTGCAGGAACATTAGCAGGAGCGGTATTTGGCTTACTATTTTTAGCAGTAATCTTTCAGGCGTATCATCCGATATTAAAGAAAAAATGTAAAAAAGATCAAGCAGAACATCAAGAGAGCTATAAGGAAGCCCTTACTGCGATTGTTTATACCGCAATGCCTGTTATCATAAGTCAAACAGTATTTAATTTAAGTGGTATTATTGATGCAAAATTATGGACGTGGTTATCAGAGGAGCGTGGTATCTTAAAAGAACAAAGTGCAGCAATCTTTGGTATCTATTCATCGAAATATAAATTACTTACTACGGTTCCTATTGCGATATCAACCGCTCTTGGTACTGCAATTGTACCAACGTTAGCGATGGCACATCAAAATGGAGACCAAAAGGAATTGCATAAAAAGATCGCAATGTCAGTGAAATTCAATATGTTGATTGCTTTTCCATCAGCGATTGGTCTAACGGTTTTAGCAAAACCAATTGTTATAATGTTGTTTGGTTACAAGGGCAATGTGGAGCTTAGTGCGGAATTAATTCGATTAGGTTCGATTGCAGTCGTATTTTTTGCACTTTCCACAATTACCAATGGTGTACTTCAAGGAATTGACCGTATGATGGTACCAGTGAAGCATGCAGCTATTTCACTGGTTATTCATATACCAATTGTAATTTTATTAATAATGGTAGGAAAGCTAGATGCCTATGGATTAGTCATTGGTAATATATCCTTCGCCTTAGTAGTCTGTATCTTAAACTGGATTTCAGTGGGGAAGGCATTGAATTATAAGCAAGAAGTTATGAAAACGTTTGGATTACCGTTTGCAGCCTCAGTTACAATGGGTATTGTTGCTTACTTTTCCTACGAATTCACCTATCGTATCCTACATTCCAATGCAATTAGTGTTATATTCTCTATCATTGTTGCCGTGATTGTATATGGTATTAGTATTATTTTACTTCGAATCATGGATGAAGAGGAATTATTAGAGATGCCAGCGGGTAGAAGTATTCTTATAATATGTAAAAAGCTGCATCTGTTGTAAAAATCAGTATATTTGGGGAAAATCAGTCAATACTTCATAGACAAAGGAGTGTGAACAGGCTATGAAGCGATTGGTTGGATATTTCTTAGGTTTTGTAGGATTATGTGCGTTTTTTACAACGTGCTATTATATTAGTTTTCAAAGGGCATTAAGTCATTTTAACGAAAAAGCAGTGGAGAGGGATCATCAGTTACTGAAATCGCTAGAAGAATATAAAAAGCAGGAACTGCTATTATACAATCAGCAACAGGTACAAGTGACACCAGAACCAGAAGTTTCGACAGCAAGTCATGAACAAGATATTATATTGCCAAGCACGATATATGTACTAGAGACTTATCAACTAAAAGATAATAATTTAGTGAGAGAAGAACTAGCACCAACAGCAGATTTGATTGGTTTGACGAGAAGAGAGATTATCTTAAAATTAAGTGATTATATGAAGGAAATACCGATATCTGAAGAAATGGAAGGACTATATGGGTATGAACTTCTTTCTTTCTCACCGAAAGAAGTTGTGATTCGTAAGAGTTATAATGCAGAGATGCATAAATTCCAATATTATATTGCAGTAAGAGACGGTAAAGTTATTGTTTATTATAGTGATCGGAAGACTGTTTATGAACAGACGGAAATCGATGCAGTAAATCTACCAGAAAAGGACCGCAACGAATTAATGAAAGGAATTGATGTTAGAACAAGGGATGAATTATACTCTCTATTAGAAAGTTATTCAAGTTAGGAAGATATGGAGGTAAGGATGAGATACGATTGTATTGTGATCGGTGGAGGGGCCTCTGGAATGGTGGCTGCTATATTTGCAGCGAGAAGAGGCCAACGAATTGCTATCATTGAACATAGGGAACGATTAGGTAAGAAGATTCTTGCTACAGGAAATGGAAAATGTAATTACACAAATCAGGTACAAACACCGGATTGTTACCGTGGAACTCATCCTGAATTTGCAATGGCAGTGCTACGTCAATTTGACGTGGAGCAAACCATTGCTTTTTTTCAGTCTTTGGGCATTTATCCAAAGGTAAGAAACGGGTATGTATATCCAAATTCTGAGCAAGCTTCGGCGGTTGCTGACGTTTTAGCTATGGAGCTAAAAAAATTGAAGGTGGAAGTATTTTTAAAAGAACATGTTTTAAGTATTGAAAAAGAAGAACACGGATTTTTAATTCGTACAGAGGAGAAAAAGGAATATCGTGGTGATAGAGTAATTATCGCGACTGGAGGTTTGGCTGCGCCGAAGCAGGGTTCGGATGGTAGTGGACTCAAGATTCTAAGAAAGCTTGGACATACAATCGTTGAACCATTTCCAGCTTTAGTTCAACTAAAAGCAGAAGGTAAATTCTTTAAGCAGATATCTGGTGTCAGAATTGATGCAAAAGGTGAGCTCTTTTCGGGCACTAAAAAGGTAACAGAGGAAATCGGAGAATTTTTATTTACCGACTATGGGATCTCTGGTATCCCCGTGTTTCAAATCAGTAGATATGCAGTAGCCTCAGTGAACCAAGGAAAAAACACACAATTACTGCTTGACTTTTTCCCTCATTTGTCTGAAAATGAATTGCAAAACTTATGGTATGAAAGAATCAAATGCGGGGGATATAAAACCATAGTTGAATTATTCACTGGGCTATTAAATAATAAATTAAGCAGTACTTTATTAGCATTAGCGAAGATCAATCCGGATAGTAGTGCAAAGAAGTTGTCAAAACAGGAGAATTCCAATTTAATAAGTCTATTAAAGAGATTTCCGATTACGATAACAGGAAGTAACGGCTTTGAAAATGCCCAGATTAGTGCGGGTGGAGTAAGCACAGAGGAAGTAAATCCAGAGACTATGGAATCAAAGCTTGTGAAAGGGCTTTATTTAACAGGTGAAGTCCTCGATATCGATGGTACCTGTGGTGGTTATAACCTACAGTGGGCTTGGACCACAGGAGCAGTTGCGGGGCAGCATATAGGAAAATAAAGATTATAAAACATTGTAGATAGAAAAAAACATGGAGGAAGCATATGATACGAATTAACCAATTAAAACTCTCCATAAATCATACAGAGAAGGAACTAAGGGAGGCAGTTTATAAAAAACTTCGAGTTACTCCCGACATAATTCAATCTATCACCATTAGAAAGCAATCCATCGATGCAAGAAAGAAAACGGAAATCAAATACATATATGCGATTGACGTTGTGGCAAAAGAGGAAAGCAAAATAGTAAAGCGTGTAAAAGATGCGAATGTAGCTTTGGTTACTGAGTCAGAATATTCGTTTACTATTCAGGGACACGATTCTTTAAAGGAACGACCGATTGTTGTCGGAAGTGGACCGGCAGGGCTATTTTGTACTTATTTTCTTGCAAAGAATGGGTATCAACCTATTCTAATAGAACGTGGACAGGCGGTAGAAGAGAGAATAAAAACAGTAGATCAGTTTTGGCTTGACAGTTGCTTAGATACTGAATCCAATGTTCAATTTGGTGAGGGTGGAGCAGGTACATTTTCAGATGGTAAATTAAATACCATGGTAAAGGATACGACAGGACGTATCAGACAGGTCTTAAAGGTACTTGTGGAGCATGGCGCACCAGAAGAGATTTTATATAAGAATAAACCGCATATTGGTACCGATGTATTAAGTACTGTGGTAAAAAATATTCGAGAAGATATCAAAGCTTGTGGAGGAACGATTTATTTTGATACGAAACTTACGGATGTCTTGATAGAAAATGGAGTTGTTACCGAAATAGAGGTAACAAAACGAAATCGAAGTAAATTTATTGATGGTGTGATAAATTCAGATTCTTTCATAGAAAAAATACCATGCTCAGCTTTAATACTTGCGCTTGGACATAGTGCGAGGGATACCTTTGAGATGTTATATCGCCGTGGACTTACGATGGAGAAGAAAGCATTTGCAGTTGGTGTCAGAATGGAACATAAACAGGAGCTAATCAGCAAAAATCAATATGGTGATGAGTACGTAAACCTATCTGCAGCTGATTATAAGGTAACACATCAGTGCAAGAATGGAAGAGGGGTATATTCCTTTTGTATGTGTCCTGGCGGCTATGTAGTAAATGCTTCTTCGGAAGAAGGCAGATTGGTAGTTAACGGTATGAGTTATCATGACCGAGCAGGGGAAAATGCAAACTCAGCCATTATCGTAACAGTTGGACCAGAAGATTTTAACAAGATACCGGGAGCAGTGGATACACCACTTGCTGGAATGGAATTTCAAAGGTACTATGAAGGGCTAGCATATCAGACTGGACTGGGGAAAGTTCCGGTTCAACGATTTGGAGACTTGTTAAGAAACAGGGAGAGTGTTAAAATAGGTCATATTAAGCCGAATATTCGTGGTAATTATACCTTAGCTAATCTAAGAGATTGCTTACCAGATTACATGGTAGAAACAATAATTGAAGGTGTTCAGGCGTTTGACAAGAATATTCCTGGTTTTGCAGATGAAGATGCGATACTTTCGGGAGTAGAGATGAGGACCTCTTCTCCACTTCGAATCATGAGGGATGAGACCTTAGAGAGCAATAGAAAAGGAATCTACCCGTGTGGAGAGGGCGCTGGTTATGCAGGTGGTATTGTTTCAGCAGCAGTAGATGGAATGAAAGTATATGAAGCGTTGGTAGTGAAGTATCGTCCATAGCGGATAGTTGTTAAATTGAAAAGGCGATTTTATTTTATAGTTATATTTTACTACATCTGCAAGCAGATGTAGTAAGCATTTCAGTGTGAATAAAGGGTTCACGCTTGTATGGGGAACCGGGTATGGCTCCCTGTCAGAAAGGGGATTAGTTTAACATGAGAGAAATACTAACGCACAAGCAGAGAATAGTAATCAAAATAGGTTCTTCCTCTTTAACACATCAAGGGACTGGTAACCTTAACTTATCAAAAATGGAAAAATTGGTACGAATCCTAACGGATCTTTCAAACCAAGGAAAAGAAGTTATTCTTGTTTCCTCCGGTGCTATTGCAGTTGGAAGAAAATCACTTGGATTGATGAAAAAACCAAAAGAATTAGCACTGAAGCAAGCGTGTGCTGCGGTAGGTCAGGCACGTCTTATGATGGTATATCAGAAGTTATTTGCTGAATACAATCAGATTACCGCACAAATTCTGATGACGAAGTATACTATGATCAATGATATCAGTCGAGAAAATGCACAGCGTACGTTTCATGAGCTATTAAAACTTGGAATAGTACCGATTGTAAATGAAAATGATACAGTTACAACAGACGAATTGGAATTTGGTGATAATGATACGCTATCAGCCATCGTTGCTGCTTTAGTTGACGCTGATTTATTGATTTTACTTTCCGATATTGATGGACTTTATAGTGATGATCCTAGAAGTAATCCAGATGCCACTTTTATTGATACCGTTGAGGTGATTGATGAAAATATCTTAAAGATGGGCAAGGGTGCTGGTTCTAATGTTGGTACTGGCGGCATGAGTACTAAGATATCTGCAGCTCGAATTGCGACAGATGCTGGTGCAGATATGGTAATAGCAAATGGTGAGGATTTAAGTGTCATCCCTCATATCTTGGAAGGAAAGAATGTTGGAACTTTGTTTAAGGCTCATAAAAATCAAGATTTTAATATGTTAGACTACCTTTCAACCAAACAATATCCGAAAGAATAATAGGGAATCGATAAGACAACGATTTTGTTTATGGCAAGAAAAGTTCGAATAATATGCTTTTTCTTGTTTTAAAGGATTTAGATTTAATAATGGTAAGTTAATAAATATTGAAATTTCCCGTTAGTAATGAATAAGCTTGGAAATTTCATTATAGATTAATAAACATTGAAAATACGTATTAGTAAATTAATAAACATTGAAAATACGTATAAGTAAGATAAACTTAGAAGAATTAGTTAGAAATAGGAGTAAAATTTCTTATGGATGAATTAAAAATAGAAAGAATTAATGAGTTATATCACAAATCACAAGCGGAAGGGTTGTCAGAAGAAGAAAAAGCAGAACAACAAAAACTTCGTCAGGAATATATTGCTGCGATTCGCCAAAATATGCGTGGAACGCTTAATAACATCTCATTATTAAATCCAGATGGGTCAGTAACCGATTTAGCAAAGAAGGATAAGAATTAAAAATGATGGATAAGAACACGTTTAGAAAAATGAATAGGGCTAAGAGAGATCAAATGTCAGAGGAAGAGTCGCAGGTAAAATCATCTGCTATTTTAGAACAATTATTAAAACTTCCTGATTTTATGTTGGCGGATGATTTATTTACTTATGTATCTTTTGGGAAGGAAGTTAATACCCACGAGCTAATTAAAAGTGCGCTCCTATTTGGTAAGCGTGTGTATGTGCCCAAAGTTTTAGATAAAAAGTTCATGGAATTTTATCAAATAGAGGGCTTAGAGGAACTCTTACCAGGAACTTTAGGTATTCTAGAACCGGAACCTAAAAAATTGGGACAAATGCAGAACGAGCGAAAGCAAATCATGATTGTTCCTGGGTTAGCTTTTGATTTGATAGGCAATCGAATTGGTTTTGGTGCAGGATATTACGATAGATATTTCATTGAACATCCGAATCCGAATTTGAAAAAAGTTGCAATAGCTTATGATTTTCAAATTGAGGAAGAGTTACCAGCAGATCAGTTTGATATCCCAATGCAAAGAATTGTTACAGAGAAACGTCAAATTAGAATATAAAGGAGGTATCAGTATGGAGGATCTATTAGTGATTGGTTCTGCGGCAAAGGCAGCAGCAAGTGAACTAAGTCACCTTGGACAGACTAAGAAAAATGAAGGATTGCTGGCTTGTGCTAAAGCGTTGATTACACACGAGAAGGAAATTCTAACAGCGAACCAGCTTGATATTGAAAATGCAGAAAAAAATCAGATGAAGGAATCTTTAATTGACCGTTTACGTCTAACATCCAATCGTTTGGAACAGATGGCAGATGGATTACGTCAGATCGTTTCCTTAAAAGATCCAATTGGTGAAGTCCTTTCGTCTGAAATCCGTCCAAATGGTCTTCAGATATTAAAGCGTCGTGTACCAATCGGTGTTATAGGAATCATTTATGAATCCAGACCAAATGTGACCTCAGACGCATTTGGACTTTGTTTTAAAGCAGGAAATGCAGTGGTATTAAGAGGTGGTAGTGATGCAATTCATTCTAACCTTTCTATCGTAAAAGTACTGAGAGAAGCATTAAAAGAAATAGGTATTAATGAAAATGCAGTACAGTTACTAGAGGATACCAGTAGAGAGACTGCGACAAATCTAATGAAATTAAATGAGTACATAGATGTACTTATTCCTCGTGGTGGAGCAGGACTAATCAAGTCAGTTGTTGCAAATAGTACGATACCAGTAATTGAGACTGGAACTGGAAATTGTCATGTCTTTGTAGATGAATCTGCTGATTTTAATATGGCGCTAGATATTATTGAGAATGCAAAAACACAACGTTTGGGAGTATGTAACGCTTGTGAATCTCTCGTTATTCATGAGAATGTGTTAGAAGAGTTTTTACCACAAGTTTATCTAAGACTTACAAAGAAACAGATTGTATTCCGTGCAGATGAAAAAGCTAGGGCAATCTGTCCTCAAATGGAAGAAGCTACTGAAGAAGATTTTGGTACAGAATATTTAGATACTTTGATTTCGGTAAAGGTAGTAAAGGGGATTGAGGAAGCAATTGCGCACATCAACCATTATAATACTGGTCATTCTGAGAGCATAATTACATCTGACTATCAAAATGCAATGAAATTTTTAGAAGAAATTGATGCAGCTGCAGTATATGTAAATGCTTCTACTAGATTTACCGATGGTGAAGTATTTGGACTTGGTGCCGAAATAGGAATCAGTACACAAAAACTTCATGCCAGAGGACCTATGGGATTAGAAGCCTTAACTTCTACAAAATACGTTGTATTTGGCAATGGGCAAATAAGACCATAACAAAAAGGGATATTGTAAATTAAAAGATACTTAAATTTCGTGAAAAGAAACTGGATATTCCTAGTAGCCTAAGTGCTAATGGAGGGAATATCCAGTTTTTTTGTGGTATTTTAAAATGCCACGTAGTGG
>DPVV01000499.1:12554-13110 GCA_003526525.1 Lachnoclostridium phytofermentans
GCGAATATCCGCTTTGACTTGTGTGATTGTTCTTGTTGTACTATCACTTTGTTTTGTATTTCCACTTGCAAACTAGGAGCATTTCCCGTAAAATACTAGAGGACATGTGATTAAAGCATAACTAAAATAAAAGCAAAATATTGATTATTATTTTAAATAATAGAGCTTTTGTGCTAATCCTTAGCACATTTTTATAATAAGTAAATGATCTGTTAATTTTGGAGGATAACAATGAGCGAATTAGATAACTTAAAGAATAATATAGATTTGATAGACTTATCCGGTTTAGTTCCAGAGAAAGAACCAGAGCGTCAGTATTACTATATGGCATTATGTAAAGCAGAGGTTAAGAAGGTAGCAGACGAATTAGGTCGTCCGCTTACTTTCAATGTGCAGACATTTGGTTGCCAGATGAATGCCAAAGATTCAGAGAAACTTGCTGGTATCTTAGAGACCATCGGATATGAGGAAACAGATTCGGAAGAGGCTGATTTTGTAATCTATAATACTTGTACCGTACGTGAAAATGCGAATTCCAGAGTTTATGGGCGTATCG
>DPVV01000058.1 GCA_003526525.1 Lachnoclostridium phytofermentans
CACGAAGAGGAAGAGGGAATCTTTGACTTTGAGGGATGCCGTAATTTGAGGCTATTTGTTAATTTGTGCAAGAAAGTCGGAATCTCCGTATTCCTAAGACTCGGTCCTTGGGTACATGGAGAGGTTAGAAACGGAGGATTTCCGGACTGGTTACAGAAGAAAGAAACAGAAGGCATAAAACTTCGCAGCAATGATGATAACTATCTAAACTACGTTAGACGATACTGGGAGCAGGTCTATAATCAGGTGAAGGGAATGTTCTATAAGGATGGTGGGCCGATCATCGGTATACAGATCGAAAATGAATACGGTCATGTGGGTGGTCTGCAGGGAGAAGCCGGAGAAGCGCATATGAGAGCCTTGACTGCTTTAGCCAAGGAGATCGGATTTCAGGCTCCTTTGTACACCGCTACAGGCTGGGGTGGCGCTTGCATCGGTGATTTGCTGCCTGTGATGGGAGGTTACCCGGAAGCGCCTTGGGATCAGCGGACCTGCGAACTGGAAGCAAACCCGAACTATGTGTTCAGTCATATACGGAATGATACGTTAATAGCCAGTGAACATCACGTGGAAGGAGCGGTTACCTTTGATGAAGCAAAATTTCCGTTCCTGACTGCAGAGCTTGGTGGTGGCTTACAGGTGACTGCTCATAGAAGACCGGTAGCAAGCGGCAAGGATATAGGGGCTATGTCGCTTACCAAGCTTGGCAGCGGTGTTGCGCTGCTTGGTTATTATATGTATCATGGCGGTAGTAATCCAAAAGGAAAGCTGTCTACCCTACAAGAAAGTAAGGATACAGGATATCTCAATGATTTGCCGGAGATCAATTATGATTTCAATGCACCAATCAGACAGTATGGCGCTCTATCGGACAGCTACCTTGAAATCAAGCTGCTGGCTTACTTTTTATCGGAATTTGGGGACGATATGGCAACGCTTGGAGCGGAAATCACACCGGAGCATGTAAAACCGGAGGATTTGCATACCCTGCGGATTTCCTGCAGGCATGATGCAGAGCACGGCTATGTATTCTTCAATAACTATCAGAGAAGAAGAAAAATGGATTCACATAAAAATGTGTGTCTGACAGGATTACGTGATGACGGCAATGTAATATTCCCACCTTTTCACATAGAGGACGGTGTCTATGGATTTTTCCCGTACCGAATGAGATTAGGGGAGGCTGTACTGGCCTCTGCGCTAGCGACACCGCTTTGTAGCCTGAATACAAATGCAGGAAAGACCTACGTGTTTTATGGGGATTATGATCCGCAATTTGTTTCGGAAGATGAAAAAACCGCAGACATTCTGCATTTGTCAAGAGAGAATGCCTTAAATTCCTGGAAGGTGAGC
Source organism: Lachnoclostridium phytofermentans (assembly GCA_003526525.1). Taxonomy (GTDB): domain Bacteria; phylum Bacillota; class Clostridia; order Lachnospirales; family Lachnospiraceae; genus Lachnoclostridium. Next base: position 1,354 of record DPVV01000058.1, read on the forward strand.
CTGGATCAGGATTATCTGATTCTGAATGATAATTATGTGTGGGAAGAGGCCGGTGACCTTAAGGTAACCGGTTCCGGTCATACAATACTGAAATGCTATCCGAAGCTGACCATGGAAATCCCAGGTTTTATCGCATGTGGTAAAGAGGGTCGATTTACAGTATATGAACGGCACATGAAGGGGAAGACGGCATATGCAGAGGCTGTATTGATGTTCGAGGATGAAAAAAAGTCAGTATACGAAATTTCCATTATCTATGCTGAAGAAGCAAATCGCCTGGAAGGACGGGATACAATACTCTGGATGTCCTATGCCGGTGAAAAAATGGAGATTTATGCAGACAATCAGAAGATAAATGATCATTTTTATACAGGGCAGGAGGTGCCAATCAGCCTTGGTTATTTTGGATTTCCAGACAAATTAAAGATTGTGATTGATGCTCTTTATAAAACAGACGCCATTTTTATTGAAAAGTGGCCACAATTTCATGAAGGGCGTGCCTGTTCCTTAAAAGAAATAAGAGTTGTAGAAGAATATCGTTAATAGAAGCTGACTTATTATTATTCTTGATTTATAGGAAATTGCAATAACAATTTCCTATAAATCAAAAACTCTCCAAGGGATGCGCACTCACCCTACGGGATTTAGTAAGGCGAAGTATCTTCGCCTCCAAGTTTGAGACTTGATAAGCCTAGAGAGGGTGAAGCCACTTTGTTCTATGCTGGGGAGTCTTCTGTTATTGTCCCTAAAATACAAAATTATGAGAAAGAGGGTAAGAATCATGCTAAATAATGTTGACGCTTTAAATATTAAAAGAGCAATACGCTCTGCCATTGAGAAAAATCAAATTCCAGGTGCCAATTTGCTTATTTTTAAGGAAGGAAAGGAAATATTCTACCATGAGGACGGTTTGGCGTCCAGAGAGGAAGAGCTTCCAATTAAAAGAGATACTATCTTTCGATTATTTTCTATGACCAAGCCTGTTACGGCAGTCGCTGCCATGATATTGGTGGAAAGAGGTGAGATAGACCTGTATGAACCTGTAGGAAAATATCTGGAGGGTTTTCAAGATCAGGTGGTAGATGATAACGGTACTCTTGTTCCGGTATACAGGGAAATGCGGATAAAAGACTTGTTAAATATGACTTCTGGTCTTCTTTACGGAGGGGATGGTAAAGCCGGCAAGGCAACAGAAGAGGTTTTTAAAGAAGTAAATGAGAAGCTTTTGACGGAAAATGCATTAAGCACCGTTGAAATAGCAAATAAGCTTGGAAAGTGTCCCCTCGCTTTCCATCCTGGAGCATTCTGGGCATATGGCACCAGTGCGGATGTTCTTGCTGCCGTAATCGAAGTAGTAAGCAATATAAAGTACAGCGAATTCCTAAAAAAAGAAATCTTTGAACCTTTAAGAATGAAGGATACGGCCTTTTATGTACCGGCAGAAAAGAAAGGGCGACTAGCCAATACCTATGGGGTAGATGGCAAGGGAGGTTTTAGTCTCTATACCGGTAATCATCTTGGAATTATACAAAACATGGAGAGAGAGCCGTCTTATGAAGCAGGCGGTGCAGGTTTAGTTTCTACCATAGATGATTATGCAAAGTTTTCTTTGATGCTTATGAACGGCGGAAGTTTGGATGGAGTTTCTATTTTGCATCCCAGAACAGTAACTTATATGACAACAAAGACTTTAAATGAAGAACAATATAAAGGGCTCGTGCCCTGGACTGAATTGGAAGGACACAGCTATGGTAGCCTGATGAGGGTTATGGCAGATGCCACAAAAGCTGGAACCATAGGAAGTCCATTGGAATATGGCTGGGATGGCTGGCTTGGTTGCTATTTTGCTAATTGCCCTGCGGATAAGTTGAATTTCCTTTTTATGACACAAAGAACGGATGCAGGAACTATGGAAATTACCAGAAAATTGCGAAATATTATAATCAGCAGCTGTGGTGAGTAAAGGATGGATTAGTGGGAAAGTCGTTTTGTCGCAAACTCAATTGTTATGCAATATTTATAAGAAACCTATCAACTGTCAGATATTCAGTTGGTAGGTTTTTATTGCCTCGAATTGAGAAGAATATTGATAATGTTATTTAAATGCTAAATATGACAGAACTTGGGTTCACTAAATCATAAGTAGCATTGATACTTCATGAACCATTTTTTAAGCATCTGTCAACAGATAAGAGTAGTAATTCTTAATAATGTGGTGTAAAATGGAAATGTACGCAAAACAGATAGGAGATATACGTTAGCCATCTAAGATGTTGACAAATGTGTCCAAGGGCGTTTAAATATACTTAAGAAGCTGACAAAACATAGGAAGCACATAACAAATTATAAATCTAAAGATTTTACCGAATTACTCAATGTATCAGTCAAGGAACTTCAAAGATGGGATAGAGAGGGGATTCTTGTAGCAAAAAGAACCCCTACGGATATAGAGGAGGATGAAGAGATTCCAAAGAGCATACAAAGTGGAATTAAAGCCAACGAACCAGCAGATACAGAAGATTAATCAATCTTTAGGTGTTTGCAGATGGCTTTATAACGCTTATCTTGCTAAGAACCAATCACTTTATCAAGATTTTAAAGAGGGTAAGTTGGATAAGAAAAAAGCCTTTATGTCGGCCAATGACTTTGATAAGTACATAAATAATGATGTAAGACTTAAAGAGTAAAGAAATTAGAAAAGAAGTTAAAACGTGAACAAGTAAGGCTTTCAAGGAAATATGATTGCCTTAAAAACCAAAATAAAATAAGAAAAGGAGAGACCACTAGACAGAATATTCGTAAGCAAATAGTCAAAGTACAAAGACTTCATCAAAGATTAAGATGGTATCCATCTTCTAAGCTTTGCTCATGTTGTGGAAATGTCAAAAAAGACTTAAAACTTTCTGACAGAATTTATGTTTGTAAAGAGTGTGGTTTAGTAATTGATAGGGATTTACAAGCTAGTATTAATCTTAGAGAAGCAAAAACTTACAAGATAGCATAATCACGTTACTGTAAGTATGTACCCAAGGCTATTTGGGGAATTTACGCCCTCGGAGTGTTATAGCAAATGAGAGTAGTGTATTATAACAAACACCAAATCAGACACGTTGAACAGGGAATAATCTCGATATGGGTAGATTTGTCCATATTTTGAGTGGCAGATTCTTCTTTGATATGAAGGATGAGAGAGAGAAGGATAATTCCGTAATAATGAAGCTTAAAAAAGCTAGTTACTATGTTATGAAAACAGTTCGGGAATATTGTAAATTGAGAGAAACAACTCCTTCCGAAAAAAAATATACCAAGGATGAATGCAGCAAATCAATGAATAGTACTAATCAAACAACAAATCAGGATTCAAGTAATAAAGTTAGTCATACCTCTGATAACAAAGACAATGGAAAGAAGAATCATTACTATTGGAACTTACTGAAAGAGAGCATGAGAGGAGAGCTTAAAAATAAAGGGATCTTCTCAATGCTTTATTTTCCATGCTTATTGGTATATCTAGAGTTATTTTTTCATCTTTTAGTGTTTAAGAAATTAGATACTAATTTTATATATCCGATGTTAATGGGTATTGCTATGGGATTCTTTCTTACAGCAGTTACAAGTGTATGGAAAGAAAAAATTAATCGTATACTCACTTTAATTTTAACTATAATCATCAGTATATGGTTTAGTGTTCAATTGGTATATGATCATATTTTTAAAACGTTTTTATCACTCTATAGCGTCGGAGAAAATGGTGGTGATGTACTAGAATTTTGGAAAGAGGCGTTGAATGGAATTCTTGCAAAATTGCCAGGTATTATTCTTTTATTACTTCCAATTCCAGTACTAATTATACTAATAAAAAAAGTATCCTTCCAAGGGAAAAGACTTCCTATGTTTACGGGAGTTCAAATTCTATCAGGGATTGGATACTATTTGATGTTCTTACTATTACTTTTAATTCCAGGGAAGATGCCACATACTCCATATGATTTATACCATGTCGACTTTAATCAAGACCTTGGAATTGAAAAAATCGGATTAGTAACAGCATCATGTTTTGATATTCGAAATGTCGTATTTGGTGCTCCAGATTTTAAGATGGGGGGAGATGTATATGCATCGTTGGATTTACCAAAGGTAACGGTAACACCGTCTCCTACCAAAGTACCAACATCGAATAAGAGTGCTCAGGCTGGAATCTCGCCGACCCCGTCGCCACTTCCTACCCCTACTCCAATTGATACTTCACCGAATATTCTAAAAAATATAGACTTTACGAAGCTTGCCGAAGAAGAGAAAGATGTTGCAATAAAAAATCTTCATCAGTATTTCTCTACGGTAACACCAACGAATAAAAATGAGTATACAGGTATGTTTGAAGGCTATAATCTGATATTTCTTACTGCGGAAGGATTTTCACCATGGGCAGTAGATCCGGTTGTAACTCCTACTCTTTACAAACTGACACATACCGGGTTTGTATTCGAGAATTTTTATACACCAATTTGGTGGACTAGTACAAGTGATGGAGAGTTTGTTGCTTGCACTGGGTTAATACCAAGTGGGACGAATAGTTTTACGAAGTCAGCTAAGTGTGATATGCCATTAACCTTAGGTTGGCAGTTTAAAGAGCTTGGTTTTAGTACCAGGGCATACCATGATCATAGCTATAAATATTATAGCAGAAATTTATCGCATCCCAATATGGGATATGATTATAAAGGTACGAATGGTGGAGGATTAGAAGTAAAACCTACGTGGCCGGAATCTGACCTCGAGATGATGCAGGTTACCTTACCAGAATATATTAAGGATGAAAAATTTCACACATATTATATGACCGTTAGTGGCCATATGGAATATAACTTTTTAGGGAACTCAATGGCAGTAAAGAACAGAAGTTATGTGGAAAACTTACCTTATTCCGATGACTGTAAGGCTTATATTGCTTGTAATAAAGAGCTTGATTTAGCACTGGAGTATCTGATCAGATCGGAAG
>DPVV01000213.1 GCA_003526525.1 Lachnoclostridium phytofermentans
CTTTATTTGCTACATTTCATTATGATACAATTTTTGATAAAGTTGAAAAAGTAATCATAGCAGAGGGCGTTACTTCTTTACCAGCGAGTATCTTTTACTATTTTCCTAGCGTGAAAGTGATCTCTTTGCCAAAAAGCCTAAACGATGTTGGAAAGGCGTTTTATTTTATCGATTTTGATTCTATGTTAAGAGCTTTATATTCTGGAGAAGCGTTTCCTTATTATTTATCAAACTTGGAAGAAGTCAAAGTGCATCCACAGAATTCTTATTATACAGATATGAGTGGAATTCTTTATAACCGTGATGTAACTAGTTTGATTTGTTATCCAAGCAATAAACTTAGTAAAACATATGTTATGCCAGAATCATTAATTAACATAGAGACATCTGCATTTGGTGCAAACTACAGATTACAACGAATCGAAATCAATGCTTTGTTTCGAATCAATTTAGGTCATATGTATAATGGGTTTGGTTCCTATGGTTTTTTCTCAAATTTAACCAATGTAAAGGTGGATGAGAATAATCTATATTTACGTACTGTAGATGGCCTTTTATATGACAAAGCTATGAATACTTTAATAGAATATCCCCAAGGGAAAGTTACAAAAATTTATCATATTCCTGAAACAGTTACAAATATAGAACCTAGTGCATTATACGGAGTACAATTGGAAGAACTGATGTTCCCACGTGAACTATCTTTGAATCCGAATTGCTTAGAATATAGTAAGATTGGTCACATTTTAGATAATGACTATACATATTTTCGTGTTATCGATGGTGTGATATATGATCGAGATATCAAATACTTGATATATTGGCCAAATCAAAAGAAGGTAAAGAATCTAACATTTCCTAGTACGTTACAAAGTTGTTCTTTAAGAAGTATCAGTAATTTAGATTGTGTTGAGTCTATTACAATACCTAGAGATTTGAAAAATTCTGAAATTACAATGAAGATGGAAAATCTAAAAACAATTTATCTAGAAGAAGGAAACAAATATTATACTTTGTATGATGGAATTTTGTATAATAAAGCACTCACTGATTTATATTTGATACCAAGTATTAGTTCATTATCAACGATTCATGTACCCGCTAACTATAAAATCTGCTATATGCGGAATCTTCAAAATGAAATGTCTAATGTAACTGAGATTATAATAGAAGGAAGTGGATTGTATTTTCCTTATGAATGTTTTCCAGATTTAAAAGAATTTGAACTTGCTAAAGGAAATAAAAAAGCAAGTGTAATGGAAGGCGTGCTATATAATGCCTCTAAATCAACATTAATATGGTATCCACAGAATAAGAAAACTAAATCATTTACAGTACCATCCTCTGTTACAAATTTTAGGAATAATACATTTGAAGTTCATAATTATCTAGAATCAATTACATTATCAGATAAATTATCGCTAAAATTTGACTATGATTCTAGTTTGTTTTCGAATTGTAAGAAGTTAAAAGAGATCAAGGTATCTTCTAAAAATCCTAATTTGACTGCGATTGATGGTGTTTTATATACAAAGGACAAAAAGACGTTACTCGTATATCCAATGGGAAAAATAGAGAAAGAATATACTGTGCTTGAAAGCGCTACGAAAGTATTTTTGAATCAAAATAGATATCTAAAGACATTGAATATAGGAAGTAAGGTTACAAGCATTGAAGGTTTATATAAATATCATGGTCTACAAGGCTTCTCTGCATTAGAATCAATTCAGGTATCTAATAAAAATCGTTACTATTATAGTAACGATGGCGTTGTTTATCATGAAGATGAAATGTTTTTCTATCCGGCAGCAAAGAAGGATGAATTTTTCGTTGTACCTTTAAAAGTAGTGAGTTTAGATAATATATATTTGTTACGTAATCATAGGTATTTAAAAAATATCTTATGCAATGGTTACGGATTTAGAGTTTGATAATTACTATTTGTCACAAAATCATAAGTATTTAAAAAATATCTATACCAATAGTTACAGATTTAGAGCTTATGGAACGAATTTGATAGAACAAGAACATCGATGATAATAGTAAAAGCATCTGTAATTTCTTATTACCATCTTGTCCGAGACTACATGACAATACTTGGCATGATGCTCAATGCATAGGGGTTTTAAGTACTAGGAGGAGGAAGACTATGAAAGTTAAAATTCATAAAAGAATAATAATTGCCATTTTGTTAGTGGTTTGTGTAGTCGGTGGAATTATCGGAAAAATAGGATGGGATAAATTGAAGATTGAAGAACCAATCTACTTTCGTTATTTGGTAGAACATTATCTTCCAACGATAGTAGATTCGATGGAACTTAAGTATGTACAAGATTTCACGGATAAGAGAAAGGTTAAGGAAGTTGAATTTACTAATCATCCAGAGTTAAAAGTGGAAGTATATCCAAAATACACTCAACATTATGGAATCTATAAAGTTATAACTGAAACAATATATATGAAATGGGATACTAATGTGGTTAGCAATTTACCAGATGTTGCTGAAATTGATAGTATTCAGGTTACTTATTCGGATGGAACCAAACAGATAGTTGATATCGGAAGAATATGTATCTATGGCGGAAAGTCAGATAGAGATATCTTAGAAGCAGTAGATTGTATTCCTTTATGGGAAAGCGAAAGGATGCAAAAATATAAAGCTACTGAAACTATAATAATGGAAGGACTTTCCGAGTTATCTCATGAGTTTTTACAAACGAAAGATATTATTGAGTCCTATTCTTTAGTTGTAGATGATGATAATATAACGAATGGCCCATGTGTAATAAAACCGGGTCAGATGGTTGTGTTTTCTATGAGATTAAATGGATTTGACGTCAGGAAATTTATAAATTCTAATAGTAATTATGACTATTGTAAGATTGTTCCGCAGTTAATATATCAGAAAGAATCAGGGGAAGTGTTTACTACTGACATATATAATGATCCAATGATAGTTCAATTTGAAAATTATCAAGAGGTAAGAGAATATGTAAAAAAAAGAAGTGTGCTGTAATGTATAAATTTAGTATCATTTATACTGTTGATATAGGCATAAAAAAGAGGACTTACTGTAATAAGGTAAGTCCTTGATACATATTTAAAGTAGGTGAACTATCTTAACCTTGTAGCCTTTCTTTAAACGAGTTATTAACAGTCAATATTTACTTTTCTTGCATGCCATAGCAATGCCACCTAAAATTTAGATTTATCATAATTATATGAAATGCTTGTGCCAACAACTACATCTTCTATTTTTTCAATAATAAGCCAATCATCCATATTGCCCTGACGGTCAAAGTCAAGAGGTTGGATTCCAATCACATTCTCAAACTCTACCAAGCACATACATTTTTTATGCCAACGTTCTTGTTGCTTTTTAGACAAATTCAATTTTTCTTGATTATCGTCAAGTACCTTTACGATTTCATCTTCTGATAATTTAACGAAATTTTGAACTGATTTCACAGTTGCAGTTGCTGAGATTTTTGCCGTACCTTTTTTCATGAAGTAAAGTTTCTCACCAACGAATACTCTACTATGAGGAATCTTTCTGCCGGCAGCAGCTCTAATAATCATCGTTTTAGAATTATCCAATATTTTTTCTAATACCTTTTCGGTGCCATCACAATATACCAAATGCACCATACTTAATTCTCCTTATTTGAAACTGGAATCCATACTTCATAGTAGGCATTCTCCGGGTCTGCATTTAAATACACCTCAATATCTGGTGCATTTCCATATTCATATCCTGAAGTTGGAAGCCATTCAGTCACGATTCTTTTTTCTAGTTCCTGTATAGTCTGAGTACTTCCTTCTCCTGAAAATATTGCCCACAGGGAGCTAGGGACAATGTATTCTTCTAAATTATTCTCTATTGGTTGACTACTTGCAACTGCAATATAGTATCTCCAATTATCTGATTCATTACAGGAGCTTACTCCGAGCATACCCATAGGCATTCCTTCCATCATGGTAGCAAGTCTTGGTATTGTTCCATTCATTGCAGCTGTAGCCCACATTTTCGGTACAGTTTCAAAGTTTTTCTCAATTTCTGCTTCTAATGGTTCTGAAACACCTACAATTCTAAATGATTCTTTTTTTTCAATTCTGTAATTCATTTCACTATCTCCTTTTATTGTTATCTTGAAGCTGATAGGAGGAAATGCTTTTAAAATTGTACCTTCTACTTTTGCCTGAGATGGTGCTATACCATGTACACTTTTAAAAGCTCTGTTAAATGCTGTCGGTGAATCATATCCATATTTTAGAGAAATATCTATCACTTTTTCATCGCCACTCTGTAAATCAACAGCTGCCAACGACATTCTCCTACGGCGTATGTACTCAGATAATGGTATATCTGCTATATAGGCAAACATCCTTTGAAAATGATAAGTTGAGCAACATGCAATCTTTGATACTACTTCTAAATCGATAGTTTCTTTTATATTTTCTTCGATATAATTAACAGCACTATTTAATCGTTCTATCCATTCCATATCTTCATCTCCTAATAATAAAAATAGTCTATTTAAGATAATTCTACCTCTCTTTTTTTGCCCAATAATGAGAGGTTATATAAATAGTCTTTATTACACAATTTTGAATTAACATAGCAAATTAATTATAACATAAACTTACAGTTGTTTTCCATTTTTTCTTTTTTGGCGCACATTTGGTATAATAAAACAGTTATACATAGTGAAAGGAGGTAATTCATTGTCGATTGAAATCAAAGAACTGTATGACAAAATATATAGATATTGTTATTTTAAAACAAATGATAGCTATGTAGCTGAGGATCTGACACAAGAAGCATTCCTCAAATTTTTTAGTCAAAATACATACATAGATAAGGGGAAGACATTGGCTTATCTCTATACTATAGCCAATCATCTTTGCATTGATTATTACAAAAAAGTTAAGCTACAACCAATTGATGAGGAAATACAGGGTGATGAATTGTTTGAGAATATTAATACGAAAATCACAGTTAAATGTGCAGTGAAAAGCTTATCGAAAGATATGCAAGAATTGCTACTATTGCGATATGTAAATGAATTATCTATGAATGAGATCAGTAAAATCACCAATCAGTCAAGATTTGCTATATATCGTAAAATTAATACAGCTTTACAATGTTTGAAAAAGATGTTAAGGGAGGAGGACTTTCAATGAAAAGTGATTTGAAAGAACAACTTAGGCAAGTTTTTGATGCACCTGATTCAAGAAGAAAAGAGGAATTCCTACAGAATTTTAACTACCCCAAAGCAACATATAGAGAATTTGTATTCCATCAGATAGGATATATAAGAAAACGAGTTTGGGGTTTTTCATTGGTACTACTACTGAGTGTATTTGCTGTGTGTAAGATAATAAAAGACATTGAGGCAACTTACTCTATGATATGGGTGATTTCTTCTTTGTTCCCTTTATTAGCGTTATTAGCTTCTACGGAGATTGCACGATCTAGTTCTTTTCGCATGTCAGAACTTGAAATGACTACACGATTTAATTTAGGTGAAGTTTTATTAATGCGTATGGGCATATTAGGTCTAACAAATGCGTTTGTATTTGGAATTGTTTTGTTTTTTGTCTCTTTCAAAATAAATTATGGATGCTTACAACTTGGCTTATATTTGAGTGTACCTTATCTTATAACTTGTCTAGGCTCACTAATGCTAATGAATAGAATCTCTAGTCGGGAAGTCGTCTATTGCTGTACAGGGGTATCCTGTTTTGTAATCGTATGTAATGGGATTCTAGCCAATTCAAGGCTAATGATATATAGTGATAAGTTTGTATTTTTTTGGATTATACTTTTCATTTTATTATGCATTGCAATTACAAATCAAAGCTCAAAACTTATTAAAAATACGGAGGCATTACAATGGAATTAGTTTTAGACAGATTAACGAAACAATATAAAAATAAAATTGCTGTAGATAGACTTTCTCTTGAACTAAAACCAGGTGTCTATGGGCTGTTAGGAGCCAATGGAGCAGGGAAAACAACTCTTATGAGAATGATATGTGGCGTATTAAGGCCAACTTCAGGGGAGATTAAATATAATGAAATTGATGTAAGCCAAGAAGAGTATCGAGATATTTTAGGATATCTTCCACAGGATTTTGGTTTTTATCCAGAATTTACAGCAATTGAATTTATGTGCTATATGGGTAGTTTAAAGGGATTACCAAAGCAAAGAGCAAAAGAAAAAGCAGTAGAATTGTTAGAGATGGTTTCATTAACGGAGGTTGCAAAAAAGAAAATAAAAACTTTTTCAGGTGGCATGAAGCAACGCTTAGGAATTGCTCAAGCACTAATAAATAATCCAAAGATTCTTGTGCTAGATGAACCTACTGCAGGTCTCGATCCAAAGGAACGTATCAGGTTTCGAAATATAATCTCAAAATTAGGAACAAACAGAATCGTATTATTATCAACGCATATTGTTTCTGATATTGAGAATATAGCTACCACGATTCTAGTGATGAAAAATGGCCAACTAATTCATAATGGAAGTTTGGATAAGATAATTACAGCCATACAAGATAAAGTCTGGGAATGCGTAGTATCGGAAGAGAAGGCAGATGAATTTGCAAAAATTTATCCAATTATCAATGTTAGACAAGAACAGGAACAAATATTTTTGAGACTGGTTAGCGAAAGCAAACCATGTGAAAATGCAATCAATGGGAAAGCTACTTTGGAGGATTTGTATTTATATTATTTTAGTGAGGTGACAACCTATGAATAATTTTCTTACACTAGTAGGATTCGAGTATAAAAAAATTTTCAAGAGAAAGAGCACTATTATCAGTTTTCTATTTATTTTAGCAGTGCTAGTAGTTATGGGGTTAGGCAATATTTTAGGAAGTGAAAATTGGTACTCCGGTGAGAAAGTCTCTATGTTGGATGCTATCAAGAGAAATAAGGATACCATACATTTTAAGGCAGGCGTTATGGATGAAGAACTGATTGGCGAAGCAATAGAGCAAAATGCAATTATGATGGCCAATGATGATAACTATTTGATTAATGAATACGGTAAACATCTTAAGCCAGAAGCTTATATTAAATATGTCTTACCTTATGAAGACATTGTTGATACAATCAACAATGTATATGAGACTAATGCTGAAACGTTGTCCACAAATGGCTTTACCATTGTTAACGTGAATAGTGTCTTGCCAATTGATACATTAAGGCCACAGGACGCGAAAGATTTCTATAAAAAAGTAAATCAATATGCCACAGACTCAATTATTGGGAATACTACCTTGTCACAAGATGAGAAAGAAAAGCATATGGAGATGCTTTCTAGGGTAAAGATTCCTTTTCACTATGATTATAGTGCTGGATATGAACAGTTTCTGTTTCTATTTCAGATACTATCCTTAGTAATATTGGCGGTTATAGCCATTTGTATAGCACCTATTTTTGCAGATGAATATCAAAACAGAACAGACTATCTTTTGTTATCAACTAGATTCGGAAAGAATAAAGAAATTATCGCAAAAATATTTACAGGAATAACTCTTGCGCTGGGGATCACAATCATTACATTGTCGATTGCAGTAATCGGGCTATTCAGCATTTTTGGTAGTACGGGAGGGAATATGGCAATACAATCCATGAATGTATCATCCACTTATCCTGTAACATTATTGGAAGCTACGATGATTTCTATAGGTGTTGTACTTGTAATGTCAATATTTTTCGCAATGCTAACGTTACTATTTTCATCATTGTTCAAATCATCATTTCCAGTTATCATACTATCTTTTGTTGTATTAATAGCACCTAGTATTATTAATGTTTCACCGATACATCGAACTTTGTATCAAATACTTCAAATATTTCCTACTAAGGCATGTACCGTAGTAGCTATTTTCTCGCCATACCTATTTAAATTTAGGGGTATCGTATTAACGCCAGCCATCACTTATGTTGGATTTGCTATCGTTGGTTCCTTGATTATTTTACCATTTGCGTACCGTGGATTTAAAAATCATCAGGTTGGATAGGTTAATTTCCGTTTTAGAAAGAATCTACCAGTTATATCAGAAAAAATCACCTTGTTATGAACTATCTGCTGTCAGTCTTTTATGTTCAATGTGGATAGATTTATACCAGATTTTATCGGTTAATTCATTTGAGTCAAAATCATCTTTTTCTCCTGATATTCACACACAGAAACAGATGATGTGCTACATCTAAGAAAATGCTGCTGAACGGTTAACATTAGAAGACATCGCACGTTCCGGATGTATCAGTCGCACAAAATGCTGTCAGATTTTTCGGGAATATTTAAATAAAACACCTATGGAATTTCTCAATACTTACCGTTTAGAGATGAGCATGGACATGCTCCGTAATTCCGATTTATCAGTAACAGAGATTGCCTATAATTGCGGTTTCCATGGACTCAGTTATTTTTCTGAAATTTTCAAAAAATATAAAGGTTGTACTCCGAGTGAATACAGAAACGATGAAATTGTTTTTATTTAGGGCGGTAAAAGAAATAATTATGGAGGTTATTTTATGATTAGCACATTAGGTCAAGTTATGGTTTATGTGAATAACCAAGATGAGTCTGTAAAATTCTGGACTGAGAAGGTAGGTTTTACTGTAATATCTGAAGAGGATAATGGTGAAGGGATGAGGTGGATTGAGATTGCTCCACAAAAGGATTCGCAAACATCTATCGTACTTCACAATAAAGAAGTAATCGCAAAAATGGGATCGGGGGCAAATTTAGAAGCACCGTC
>DPVV01000214.1:0-275 GCA_003526525.1 Lachnoclostridium phytofermentans
AAGTGCCTTTTATAAGAATTTGCTTCTCAATTTCTTATAAGCTATAAATTTAATTGAAATGTAAGAACATTGGTTCCCTCGTTTCTAAACAAAACAGCTGGGAACCTTTGTTTTTTCAAAAAGGAGGAAATTGTATGGATACGAAATATGTTCTTAAAATGAATAATATTTCGAAGGATTACTTCGGGAATAAAGTATTAAAAAATATTAATATACAGATAGCTCCCGGCGAAATCCATGCACTTATGGGGGAAAATGGTGCAGGTAAATCAACA
>DPVV01000214.1:383-4565 GCA_003526525.1 Lachnoclostridium phytofermentans
GGTGCAGGTAAATCAACATTAATGAATATTTTATTTGGAATGCCAGTTGTACAAAATACAGGTGGCTTTGAAGGTTCCATTGAAATTGACGGTGTACCTGTAACCATTGATACTCCTCAAAAAGCGATGGAATTAGGAATTGGAATGGTTCATCAGGAGTTTATGCTTCTTCCTGGGTTTACCATTACAGAAAATATAAAGATAGGCCGTGAGATAACTACTCCTACTTTCTTAAGTAGAATTTTCAGTAAATCACTTGAAAAACTAGATCAAAAGGCGATGGCAAAAGATGCAAGAAAAGCGCTGGATACCATCGGTCTTAACATTGAAGAATACGTCCAGGTTAAAGGACTTCCTGTTGGTTACATGCAATTTATTGAAATTGCTAGAGAAATTGACAAACATGGAATTAAGCTTCTAATCTTTGATGAACCGACTGCAGTACTTACAGAGAGTGAGGCAGAGCGACTACTTGATACTATGCGATTACTATCATCCAAAGGAATTGCTATCATTTTTATTACTCATCGTATTGATGAAGTTATGCAAGTAACCAACAGCATGACCATCCTAAGAGATGGATCATTAGTTAACCGCGTACTTACGAAAGATACGAGTGCTGCAAAAATTGCTGAAATGATGATTGGTCGTGAGGTTGAAAAGCTTCTGGATGAATCCGAAGATACTAGAACTTTAAATAAAGACGATATCATACTAAAACTTAATAATTTTTCCGTAAATATGCCCGGTGAAAAAGTAAATCAATTGGATCTCTCTGTTCGACGTGGTGAGATACTTGGACTTGGAGGTCTTGCGGGTCAAGGAAAATTAGGAATCCCAAATGGTATCATGGGTTTGTATGAATCGATCGGTACCATCCATTTTGATGGTGAAGAAATAGAGCCTAAAATACTCGGTGATGCTTTAAAGAAAGGAATTGCCTTTGTATCCGAAGATCGACGTGGTGTAGGGTTATTATTAGACGATTCGATTGAACAAAATATTATTTTTTCTGCAATGCAAGTTCAGAATAAGTTTTTATACAATCTAGGAATCGCTAAATTATATCATAAAAAAGCTGCGAGACAACATGTGAAACAAATGATTAAGACCTTAGATATAAGGTGTACTGGTCCGGAACAAGCGGTAGGTAGACTATCGGGAGGTAATCAGCAAAAAGTGTGTATCGCTAGTGCACTGACCTTAGTTCCAAAGCTATTAATTGTATCAGAACCGACGAGAGGAATCGATATCGGAGCTAAAAAATTAGTGATTGAATTATTGGCAAAGTTAAACCGTGAACAAGGATTAACGATACTTATGGTTAGTTCAGAATTAAATGAGCTTCGAAGTATTTGTGATAGAATTGCAATTATCTCAGAAGGGAAAGTTGCAAAAGTATTAAAGTCAGATGATCCTGATGTAGATTTCGGTCTTGCAATGTCTGGCGTTATAGAGGAGGTGGATAAGGATGAATAAAAAAATACAAAGCATATATCAAGCGATAGGGCTTCCGAGATTAATTATATTTACCTTTTTCATTCTCGTATTATTTGCAGCTGGTTTCTATCAGATGGACATTGTTGCATTGTTAAGTAATGTTCTAAGACGTTGGGGAATGTATGGTATTCTTGTACTTGCCATGGTACCTGCCATTCAATGTGGAATCGGACCGAATTTCGGAGTCAGTCTTGGTATCGTTTGTGGACTGTTTGGTTCCCTTGTAGCGATCGAACTTAATATTGCGAACCTTTCCATATTTGACGGTAATAAAACTCTGGGTGCTTGGGCTACTATCCTTTTTGCCATCGTGTTATCCGCCGTGATTGCTTGGATTGTAGGTGTTGGCTACGGAATCTTACTTAACCGTGTAAAGGGTTCTGAAATGACAGTATCCACCTATGTTGGATTCTCAATTATTGCATTTATGAATATTCTTTGGGTAACGCTACCATTTAAAAATGGAGATATTAAGTGGCCAATTGGTGGAGAAGGTGCAAGAAATACGATTAGCTTAGAGAATAGTTTTAGTGAAATTATGAATAAAGCTGGTGCATTTACCATCGGCAATCCTGAAACAGGATTAGTTGTTCCAACCGGCTTATTGTTATTTTTCTTTTTCTTATGCTTTTTAATTTATCTCTTTATGAGAAGTAAAACAGGAATTGCTATGAGTGCAGCTGGAGCGAATCCTAATTTTGCAAAGGCAAGTGGTATCAATGTAAACAGAACAAGAATTATTGGTACTGCCCTATCCACTTCTCTTGGAGCCATTGGTATTATCACCTATGCTCAGGCGTTCGGCTTCTTACAGATGTATAATGCGCCATTAATGATGGGATTTTCCTGTGTTGCTGCTATCTTAATTGGTGGAGCTAGTACCATGAGAGCGAAAATTGTTCATGTTATTGTTGGTACCTTTCTATTCCAAGGTATTTTAGTCATTGCTCTTCCGGTTGCAAATAAAGCACTTACCGGCACTGACCTCTCCGATATCATGCGTATGATTATATCCAACGGTATTATCCTTTATGCTCTTACTAAGGCCAAAGGAGGTGCTTCGAATGAAGAATAATTTTATTTCCTATTCCAAAAAACAGCTTGGTAACGGATTAAAAAATATCTATTCCAATAAGGTAGTACTTATGTTCCTAATACTTTGTATCATAGGAATCGCTACTACTGGAAAACCTTTAAGCTTTACTGTTTCCGAAGTATTAACAAGATTCGGGCGAAATACATTTTTAGTTCTTGCACTGATTATCCCAGTATTGGCTGGTTTAGGACTAAACTTCGGTATCGTAGTTGGTGCTATGGCGGCGCAAATTTCCATTTTCTTCGTTATATATTGGGGCTTTACCGGAATCACCGGATTGATTCTATGTGTATTGATATGTACGCCAATTGCTATTTTATTTGGTTTCCTCGTTGGATGTCTCTACAATAAGACGAAGGGTGCAGAAATGATTACCGGTATGGTACTCGCCTACTTTGCAGATGGGTTATATCAGCTATTTTTCCTCTTCATTCTTGGAGGCATTATTCCAATTAATGATACTACATTGATGATTTCAGGTGGTATTGGCGTTAAAAACACCATAGATTTAACGGGGAATCTAAAGTATTCCTTAGATACTGTTAGTATGTTACTTTTATTTAGGATTCTTCTAATCCTCTATTTTGTTTTTAGTGTTGCAAATGTCTTCCTACGTAGAAAGAAGCAAGGTAATACAGAATATAAAATATTATTAAGTAAAATAATTGGCACGATTCTTCTTCTCATTTTGACATTTATACCAGCCATCCGTGATTTTCTTGGTACTGACCGTCTTTTGTTATTAGATGCGATTACCATTGGCTGTGTGTTAGCTAGCCTCTTTGCTGTCATCAAGATTTGTGTGATTAAGTTAATACAAAAACACAAAGATATTGAGATCAATAGATACATAGCTATGATAATTGTAGCTATCATTGTATATGCGCTAACCTACATTCCTGTAGTATACGATATTACTCTGAGTATCTCTCTTCCAGTATGTACCTATGCGGCAATTATTTTGATTTGTGGATTCAATCGCTGGATTTTAAGTACGAGACTTGGTCAGAATATGCGTACCGTGGGTCAGAGCAGAACGGTTGCTAACTCAGCAGGTATTAATGTAAATAAAACACGTATTATAGCAATGTGTATCTCTACTGTTTTGGCAAGCTGGGGACAATTAATTTACCTTCAAAACCTTGGAACCTTTTCCACCTATGGAGCCCATTCTATGGTTGGTCAGTATGCTATCGCTGCTTTGCTTGTGGGTGGAGCAAGTGTTCAAATGGCAAATAATAAACAAGCAATCCTTGGTGTCATCCTATTCCATACCTTGTTTGTTGTTGCACCACTTTCAGCAAGTAATCTATTTGGTAGTTCTTTGATTGGTGAGTATTTCCGCGTATTTATCTGCTATGGAGTGATTGCTCTGGCACTTGCTATGCATGCATGGAAAACTATAAAAAAACCTACGAAGCAGCAGAAAGAAACAAAATAACTGTATTTAAAAACAGGGAAGTCCTTCACTGCTTAAAGAAGTGGAGGACTTCCCTGATGAGGTTAAATTATTGTTACGTTTAACAAGTTAGCTCCCGAGCCCTTAAGAGCATTGTAGGTTAACTTATCCATGGACGAACCGTCAA
>DPVV01000216.1:0-7215 GCA_003526525.1 Lachnoclostridium phytofermentans
GCCCCAATCGATTATCTAAATTATTATCGGATTGAACAGGCTTGCTATCAGATTAGCCAATCGGAAGATACGCTAACCGATATTGCATTTCGTTGCGGATTTAATGATTTTAGTTACTTTATTAAAACATTTAAAAAATACAAAGGGATTACTCCGAAAAAATATCAGATGATGTGGAAGGAGTAAGGATATTTTTAATTACCAATCAAAAATTGATGTAAAAATAAAACAAATACAAAGGCCTCCTAACTTTCCTATAATGATATTGCTTACTAAACTGCAAAAAAATATTAGTGGTATTTATCCCACTAATATTTTTTTGTTAAACCCTGTTAGTAAAATATATCAATAAATCTTTCTCCCCTTCTTATCCTCAATCGCTGTCTTCCTATTAAAATAAGAGCAAATCACATCTCTCCATTCCTTCGAATGTTCCAGCTGTTCCTGTAATCTATGCAAAACCCTATGATATGGTACTTCCTCTAGTTTTCCTTTTAGTTCTTCCCATAACGAAACCATCTCTTCCACATCCTCTACACCTTCAAAATGAGAATCATAGATATGTTGAATTAAGGTCTTACCTGTCTTTAGCTGATAAGTATATGGAATGCGATGGAAGAATAATAGCAACTCTTCTGGACATGTTTCAGGTGTTTCATAGAGCTCTTGGTTCGGCCTATGATACTGTGTTGTGTAACCTGTTCCGTTCTTAGTTCGGTCAACACCAATTGCTGTATGGTCTGCTTTGTGGTAAGTACCCCAACGATCATATTCATATCCATCAACATTAGGTCCGTAATGATGAGATGGATTCACCATCCAACCAATTCCAAGCGGAGAAGTATATTTCTCATATGCCGGCCAGGACATCATTAGGATTTTGGTTATATACTCTATGACATGTTCCTTTGTACCAAAGGTTAAGGTGATCCATTCGTTTGCTATCTCTTCTGATGTTAAATCAGGATTAAAACTAAGTCTTCCATATCCATAGAGATTCGCTGCTGCCAAGTCATGACCAGTCCAGTTATCATCATTCCCTGTATTTGTAACTGCTGCCATTCCAGCATTTTTATTGCCATAAGTTTTACCACTTACGATATCGAATACCGTATCATTTTCTTCTTTACAATAAGTTTTAAACTTTAAGATTTCTTTAAACATCGGGATCAAGTAACAAACATGTCTTTGTTGACCTGTGTATTCCTGTGCAATCTGGACTTCTAAGATCAGATTTGTTTTCTTCATTCCACCGAATAAAGGTGATATTGGTTCTCTAACCTGAAAATCCATTGGACCGTTTTTCACTTGTAAAATTACATTCTCCGCAAAACTACCATCTAATGATTGGAAGTTATCGAAACTTGCTCTTGCTCTATCTGTTTTCGTATCTCTCCAATCCTGTTTGCAGTTATACACAAAACATCTCCAGATAATCAGACCGCCATAAGGTTTTACTACCTCAGCTAACATATTGGCACCTTCTGCATGAGTTCTTTGATAAGTAAATGGCCCCGGTCTTCCCTCCGAATCTGCCTTAACTAAAAATCCGCCAAAGGATGGTATTTCTATAAATAATAACTTCACTGCTTCCTTCCACCACAGGCGGACTACCTCATCAAGGGGGTCAGCAGTTGTTAGACCACCAAGTTCCATTGGAGACGCAAAATTAAGAGAAAGAAATAGTTTAATTCCATAAGAAGCAAAAATTTCACCGATCAGCTTTAATTTATCTATGTAACGGTTTGTTATTAGATTAGTTGCTATACCACGTACATTCACATTATTAATTACTACTGCATTAATACCAACGGAGGAAACAAGCCTTGCATAAGCCTTAGTGCGTTCATTTACAATAACTTCCCCATGCTCAAAAAAGAAAGAATTACCGGAATATCCTCTCTCAATACTTCCATCCATATTATCCCAATGATTTAACATTCGAAGAGGATTCTTTGGATAGATAGTTTTATTTAAGGAGTGCACATCTGTTCCAAGAACGGTGCTACGAAGCAAATCAAAGGTTCCATATAGAATACCATGAGATGTGTAAGCTTCTATCAATATCACCTCGTCTACTAACGAAATGCGATATCCCTCATTTTCTAGCTCTTTATCATCACCTATCTGAAGATGAATTCCTTTTCTCGTACTATCTACTTCATATTTCATATCACAAAGGCTGCATTTCATATCGATTGAAAATAGCCCTTTTGCTGCTGCTGTTAATTCTAAAACCGTACTCTTTACAATAGAGTCCTCTTTATTGTATGTAACGAACATAAAATAATCTTGCATCGAAAGATTATCACTTTTACAGTAATTTAACCAAGCTTTTTCAAACCCCATTGTTCCATCTCCTTCTTCTATTATAATAAAAAGTTAAAGCAATATCTTCCTTCATTCCTGAAAACATGCCTTCATTGTAGGCTGAATATTTGCGCTGAGGATACCCTGGTGCAAACATCGTTATGAAACTAATGTGAAGTTTTAGAATTTCTTAGGTGGTGTCTTTTGGCGCCTTTAGATATTCTCTTCACACTTAACCTAAACTCATTAATTCTTTACTCATTATATCTTCAGATTATTTATAAACCAACTATACTTCATGAACCGTAAGCGCACTTCTTAATTTTTGCTCTATTTTCCTCAAATAATGCTATTATTTAGTACAATAAAATTTAGCTTATCAAATAATGCTATTTCTATCCAATTTCTCTTTACAATATTTTTAGAATGCACTATACTTAATATTATAAATTGCACGATTTTTTCTCATAATAGAACTAATATTTGTACATAACTAATAGATTTTTTTCTAATTTGCTCATCGCAACATATGATTAATTGAAGATTATTAATATGATTAAGGAGAAGCCTCTATGATAGCAATACTAAACGGAACTAGAGAAACAGTTTCCTATGATGAGAATATCGGCATTCGACTTTATTTAAATGAAGAATACGAAGATTATCCGATTCATTGGCATACTGCTGCAGAAATTATTATGCCAATTGAAAATACATATGAGGTTGTTGTAAATAATATCCGCTACCAATTAGATATCGGCGATATTATCCTACTACCTTCTGGCGAGCTTCACCAACTCTATGCTCCAACTAAGGGAAAACGGATTATCTTCCAATTTGATTATTCCTTACTTTATAACTTAAATGGATTTGACTCCGTATTTCATATGTTCCACCCATGTACCATCATTACAACTGAGACAATGCCTGATATTCATGAAGATCTTCATAGCCTTATGCTTAGAATTATGAAGGAATATTTCGGAGATTCCCCATTAAAAGAGGCAGCAATTTACTCTATGCTTGTAAATTTCTTTGTGATCTTAGGTCGAAATTATATTACCTCAGAAAAGAAATTTCCAAATACAAAGAGTCCGAAGCGGCATGAATATATCGATAAATTTCTCATGGTATGTACCCATATTAATGAACATTGCACCGAACCGATTAACGTGGATGATCTAGCACAGTTAGCTGGCTTTAGTAAGTATCATTTTATGCGTTTGTTTAAAGAATTTTCAGGTATTTCCTACTACGATTATTTAAATAAACAACGAATCATGCATGCAGAAAAATTGCTCATTGACCCTAACCTAACCATCACTGAGATTGCGATGCATTCTGGCTTTAACAGCCTAGCGACTTTCAACCGAATATTTAAAGAGCAGAAGCAATGTACTCCAAGTGAATACAAGCGTCTTCATGGGCCTAACATCATACGTTTTAATGCTTCCCAAGCATAGAGTAATTTCGAATATTCGTTTATATGATTCGGATAATCTTGCATATTCGTTTTTATAATTAAGATAATTCCAAATATAAGTGTAATATTATAGAACTACATGTTTCGTATAAGATGTTACATTGTTGTTGCTATTAAGATGAAATAGAATGAACTAAAGTAGCAAGTAACGTAACTTTGTTTCTGCGTCCATAGTTTGCAGGCTCTGGAAATGTATGCTATTAGCATGTTTTTAAGAAAGATTAAAAGAACTAAAATTTTCAGAAAAAGTAGTAATATAATTACATAGAAAGGTGGAAGAAGATGAGCAATCAAAAACTTAATAATCGAAGATTAATGAATGATGGCTGGAGTTTTTCCAAACATCAGATAGGTGCGACCCTGCAACTAGTGCTAGATGCAAATACTGTATGGCATCCCGTTGATTTACCCCACGACTGGTTAATTTATAATACCTACGATTTGTATGAAACCGGGGAAGGTTGGTACCGTCGTACATTATCAATGGAAGAACTTAAGACTAAGGAGAGATACACATTACGTTTCGAGGGTGTGTATATGAACTCTACCCTCTATGTCAATGGAAAAGTTGCTGGAGAGTGGAAATATGGTTACTCAACGTTTGAATTCGATATTACCGAGTTTTTAACGGAAGGTGACAATGAAATTGTGATGCAAGTTATCTACGAGTCACCAAACTCGAGATGGTATTCCGGTGCAGGTATTTATCGTAATGTATGGTTTCATACCTATCCTGAAGTACATATTAACCCAGATGGAATTTATAGTTCAACAGAAAAAGCGGGTGAAGATTTTTATACTTTCCTATCAACCGAGCTATCCTCCTTGCCGATCAGTATGGAGCCTAAGATTTCAGTGCCAGAGAATTTTCATGGACTAGACAGGGATTTCGCATCTTCGATCGAACTTCGCCACACTGTATGGTCACCTAACCATGAATTAGTTTGCACCCACACTGTTGATGTTACAGATGAGGTAACAAAGAATGCCTTCTATGTACAAGACAGTAAACTACATATTATAGCCCCTCTTCTTTGGGAGCTTGAAACACCGAACTTATATCAGGTGCAAACTGATATTATAAAAGACAATACTGTGATACAGACCATAACACAGAAAATTGGTTTTCGTACCATAGAATTCACTTGTGAAGAAGGCTTTTTCCTTAATGGTAAACATGTAAAGCTATATGGAGTATGCCAACACCACGACCTTGGTAGCCTTGGTGCTGCTATCAATCGTACTGCCCTTAAGAGACAACTATCAATGTTAAAGGAAATGGGTGTTAATGCTATCCGTACTTCTCACAATATGCCAGCGATAGAGTTAATGGAGCTTGCAGATGAGATGGGATTTTTAATCAATTCGGAAGCCTTTGATATCTGGGAGCGTTCAAAAACAACCTATGATTATGCTCGCTTCTTCCCTGAATGGGCAGAAAAAGATGTTGCTAGCTGGATTCGCAGGGACCGCAACCACCCTTCACTTATCATGTGGAGTATTGGAAATGAAATCTATGATACACATGCAGACGAGCGTGGTCAGGAAGTTACTAGAATGTTATTAAGCTTTGTTCGTAAACATGATTGTCGCTTAAATGCCCCTGTAACCATCGGTTCCAATTACATGGCATGGGAAAATGCTCAGAAGTGCGCTGATATCGTGAAACTGGCTGGATATAACTATGCAGAACGACTTTATCAAGAGCATCATGAACTGCATCCAGATTGGATGATATACGGAAGTGAAACTGCATCTACCTTACAAAGCCGTGGAATCTATCATTTTCCATATTCAAAGGCAATCCTTGCAGACGATGATGAACAATGCTCTTCCCTTGGTAATACGACTTCAAGTTGGGGAGCACGAAGTACAGAATACTGTATTACGAAAGACCGTGATGCCACATTTAGTGCCGGACAATTCATCTGGACTGGATGGGACTACATAGGAGAGCCAACTCCATATTTTACGAAAAACTCATATTTCGGTCAGGTAGACACCGCTGGTTTTAAGAAGGATATGTTCTATATCTATCAGTCAGAGTGGACGGATTATAAAAAATCACCAATGGTACATTTATTCCCATACTGGGATTTTTCTAAAGACCAGATGATTGATATCAGAGTATGCTCGAATGCTCCAAAAGTGGAATTGTTTTTTAATGAGAACTCCCTAGGAACCTATGATATTGACCACAAACACGGTACACAGCTATGTGGACATTGGCAGTTACCTTATGAAGAAGGTACCTTAAAAGCGGTTGCTTATGATGAATTCGGAAATATTATTGCAACTGATACCCGTACCTCCTTTGGTGATGCTGCTACTATAAAATTAACACCAGATAAAACCACCTTGCTTGCGAATAGCCAGGATCTACTCTTTGTGGAAATTAGCATGGAAGATTGTAATGGTAATCCAGTAGAAAATGCAAATAATCGTGTTACCGTAGACGTTAGTGGCGCTGGCCGTCTAATTGGACTAGATAATGGTGATAGTACCGATTATGATCAATATAAAGGAATCAGCCGGAGATTATTCAGCGGAAAATTACTTGCAGTTATTGCATCAACCTTAACACCGGGTGAAATTACAATAAAGGTTTCCTCAGAAACTTTACCAGCAGGGACTCTCACCTTTACATCCATCCCATGTGAGTATCCAGAAGGTCTTAGCGATAATATGAGAAATACGAATCACATCATTTATCCAGTACTAAATCCGAAAGTTACAATTCCTACTACGAATGAAACTGAGATTCCGATTCGTAAACTAGAAATTGTTACACCTCTTGGAACCACTCTAACGAAGGATCTAAGTACAATAGAAAGCTATGTAATCATTCATCCAGCAAATGCTACCTATCAAGATATCGATTGGAGAATTACCAATGGTTCTGGTATTGATTCCAATCTTGCCAAACTAGAAAAGGATGGGGCTAAGGTAAAGGTAATCGCTCTTGGCAGCGGTAAGGCTTATCTTCGTTGTACCTGTCAAAATGGTGCAGATAAAGTACGTATGATTTCTGAAGTAGAGCTTAACTTTAATGACCTTGGAGAAGCTACCATGAATCCGTATGAATTTATATATGGTGGTTTATACTCTTGGTCCAATACGAACCTTACCAATGGAATTGAGCGCGGTATCTCCTCACTACTACCAATAGATTCTTACATCTGTTTTAAAAATGTAGACTTTGGTTCCTATGGTTCCGATGAGATTACTGTTCCAATCTACTGTCTTGATACTGAGCCTCCAACCTTTGAGATCTGGGAAGGTATCCCACATGAAGAAGGAAGTGAATTACTAGCAGATTGTATCTTTAGTAAAAAACCAATATGGAATCATCATCAACCAGAAACTTACCGATTAAAGCGTAGAGTTAAAGGCATCGTAACGATTTCCTTTGTCGTATTCAA
>DPVV01000216.1:7345-10469 GCA_003526525.1 Lachnoclostridium phytofermentans
CAACCGATTGTGACCTTATCTATGGGGATACCTTTACGAAGAAAGCTCCTCGCATTGAAGGAATCGGGAATAATGTATCCTTGGAATTCTCAGAGATGGATTTCGGAGAACAGGGTATTACGAAACTTTCAATCTGTGGGCATTCTCCAATAGAAAAGAACACCATTCATGTAAAGTTCATTTCAGAGGAAAGTAATATTGAAGAACTTGCAGAATTTAACTTTACGAATGATTATGAAGTGAAAGAGTTTGAATTCTCTAAGAAAACTGGTAAGTATACCGTTACCTTCCTGTTCCTACCGGGCAGTAACTTTGACTTTGAGTGGTTCCAGTTTGAGTAGAATTCTTGGCAGTAATTGATGATTATATTTGACATGAAATGATAGTAAGTGAAGTTAACGTTCTATGTGAGTGAAGGGTAATATTGTATAAACGATATCAAATGGGGATAATGCTCCAAGTAATGAGAATACTATTGTATAAACAACAGTAAGTGGGGAACCTTCAGTTGTTTTAATCAATGGAAATATTACAGATGCCCTCATTGTAAAGAATCACTCGATCTTCGTTTGAAGTTAAACAAAGATACACACTGTCCTACCTGTGGACATATCATCTCACGTAAGAATGAAACAATAGGATAAGCAGATATTATTATATTAGAAAATATAAACTCTACTTTCTATGTATTAAAAATTTATATTCTATTTATTTAACAAAATCCATGAAACTCATTAAGCTAACCATTGCCTAACTGCGTTTCATGGATTTTTGTATATCAAATTTAATATTTTTACCGTTCATCATTTTATTTCTCAAAAAACAGTATACCTAACGTATTTGGACCACAATGGGACGATATTACACCACCTGCTCTGGTTATTAATATCTCCTTAAAGTAGTTCAGTTCCTTAAGAAATTGGTAAGCTTCTTGTTCAATTAATTGTTCAATACCAGAATGAGTTATAAACACACGAGTCGAATCTGCATTAAGTAATTGGTCCTTTAAATCATTAGCATAATTCGATATTACAGACTTTGGTCTGCCGCGATATTTCTTATCTACACCCATCTTTCCATTATTTACAGCAATCATTGGCTTTAAGCGTAATGTATTGCCTAAGAGTGTAGCTACAGTACTACATCTTCCTCCACGATGAAGATAAGTTAATGTATCGACAACAAAGGATGCCCTAACCTTATCTGTATCTTCCTCTATTATCTTAACAATCTCCTCTACTGAAAACCCTTCTCTCACTAAATCAGCTGCTCGTAATACCAAAAGACCTATTCCAGTTGACAGATTCTTAGAATTGATAACAAAAATCCTATTATATTCTTGCTCCTGCGCCACCATTCTTATAACCTGACAGGTTACCGACATTTCTTCTGAAATACCGAAAAATATTATATCAAGCTTCTTCTCCATATATGGTTTCAGTATATCAAAAGCAACTCCAATTTCAGGTGCTGCTGTCTTTGGAGTTTCCCCTTCCCGATCTGACCATTCATAGATTTCTTGTGGAGTTATCTCCTTACCATCTTGGAAACTTTTCATCCCCAATACGATATTAAGTGGAATTATAGTAATATCATATTTCTTTAACAACTCTTCCGATAAATCACAAGTACTATCTGCAAAAATTTTTATTTCACCCATCACTTTACTCCTTATCTTCTATGTAAATTATGACCATTGTTATAACGAAACAACCATTAAGAATAAAATATTTCAAGTATATGGTAACATACCACTTTAAGTCAGAAAAATCAATCTCTTCTAACAAGAATACAAACAACTAATAGAAATGCCAAGAAGATATCGAGAGAAAGCACACTTTTCGCGAAATTTTCCTTCTCACAAATAAAAGTGGACACAAACCTTTCATTCATAAAGCTGTATCTTTAAGCTTTAAATCACGGTTGTATCCACTAGAGTATTTTTCTTTATTCAATTATAAATTTATAATGCCTTTACCTAGGATAAACTTTACTTGTAATCTATAGTTGCAACTCCCACCAAATCAATATGCATCGGAGCTTCATTAACACCACCAAACATGTGATTCGCACCAATTGCTATATGAACAGTTCCATCCATCTTTTCATCTAAGACTGTACATCCAGTAAGACCTTTAATCTTTGGATTCAATCCAATACCAAACTCACAAACAACACGACCACTTTCAGGTAAATCCATCAGATAGTTCTTAACTAAATCATGACTACTATCCACGACCTTGCCCCCCATTATGGTAAGTGTTACTTGATTACATGCTGGTAAATCATCCAAGTAAAGAGTCTCAAAATACATGGTTCCTTCTGTTTTATTCTCCAGTGGAGCGATATAGATCTCACCGCATGGCAAATCCCCTTCCCCTGCATCGTTAAACCACTCTCGATTCTCATATTCAATTGTTAAAGTCTCTTTCTCTCCAGTATGTAAGATAGCCTTTTTCGTTTGCTTCAGCTCCTCTATCTTCTCTTCTCCACGGAGGCGGATATTATCGTAATCCACATCATAAGCACAAGTCATTCGTTCTATAAACTCTTGTGGCTCCATACTGAAAGCTTTCGCATTTTCTTCAGTTGGAATCCTTAATTGGGTAAAGCGTTTCGCTTTCATTAAAGTACCAAATAATCCAGACATATATCTGCGATAATTTTGCATTGCTTCTTCACTTAAACTACCTCCTATTACTACCGGCTGATAGGAAAATAAATCGATCACAGCGTCAAATTCTTTAAATATTTGAAAATAGCGTTCGTTAAAGCAACTATCCTTTGCCTCAGAAAATAACTCGCGGTTCACAGTTCTTGACTGAGTTACTTCAAAAGGTGTAGCTCCTAAGGCAGCTACTTGAGTTGCAAAATCATGTAAAATCGTTCTGTCCTTATCTTCTCCCCAAAAGTGTAAGAGAATTAACTCCCCTTCTTTTACTCCAGTCGCCTTTAAAAGTTTCTTTATTAATTTTTTCTCCATTCTCTTTCTCCCTTTCACTTCATAGAAACATTATGTTACTAAAATGAAACATGAATTAGTTACGTTATGTATGTTCATCAAATTATATTGATATATATATGTTATTATATTAATCAATTCATTATATGTCAATATTAATTT
>DPVV01000401.1 GCA_003526525.1 Lachnoclostridium phytofermentans
AATTTTTTAGTTATATCCCCTCATTTTCTTCTGAGAGGAACTTATACCTTTCGGGTATAGAGTCTTATTTATTTTCCACCAAAACGCTTCTTCAACATCTTTTCCAAAACAAGTGTCAGGAAAGTAAAAATAAGCATTGGCAACATATAATAAAGTGTAAGTGAATTCAAAAGAGCTTGAGGCTCTGTTTTTGCATTTGATAGAACATTAAAAACTTTAATTGTCAGAGTAAATGTCTTAGGTCCTCCAACTAACAAGACTAAAGTGTAGTTTGTAAACAACCTTACAAACACATTGATTAACGTTGAAACAACCCCTGGTATCAGCTGTGGAATAATGATCTTGGTGAAAACCTTAAATTTATTTGCTCCTAAAGTCTCCGCTGCTATTTCTACACGTTCATCCAACGCTTCTATAAAAGGTATTAAAATAGATAATCCAAATGGAATTCCAATCACAATCAGTATTGCAACTACTACACCGTAACTTTCTGCAATTCCGATACTATAGAATATCGTTGCTAACGGAATACCTATCAGTAACTCTGGCAAAAGAATTGGAAGCTGAAAAAATTGATGAAGTAAACTTTTTATCTTCATCTCTTTTCGAGCCATAACATAGGCTGTCGGAATGACACATATCAGTGACAATGATGTGGCTACTACTACAATTTCCACGGAAACCAAATAATATTTTGCAATTCCATAATTTGTCCATGCTTGTTTCAAATAAAAGGTACTAAACGACTTAGGTAGAAAAGTTTTGCTCCAATCATTCGAAAAGCAACCTATTACTACAGTGGCAAAAATTCCAACAACAAATAAAATAAACGTAAACATAATTATATAAAATGGAATTCTTGCCAGATTTTTTCTTGACTTTGCTTTCATGGTCTTCCTCCCTACTTAAATGATCCACCGTATCCGATATAGAATTTCTTACGAATAGCACTGATGACACCAATAATCAATAATTGACTTGCAGTTAATACAAGCGAAATCGTAGCAGCCATATTATAATTCAAATTCTGCTGGAATTCTTCAAATGCTGCAACTGCCAGTAATCTTGTGGATCCAATTGGATTTCCGACTAATACTGCCGATGGATAAGTAGCCATATTTAAAACCATATTCAATGAAAGAATACTTAGTAGTGACGGAATTGCCAAAGGTAAAAACACTTTTATAAATGCTTTTACTGGATTTGCTCCAAGGGTCTGAGCTGCAATTTCCAAATTTGGATCTATGCCCTCACAAATCGGTAAAAATCCTGAGAAAAGGAACGGTGTTCCACTAATTATCAAGGAGATAAAAGTACCCCAATATGAATACAAAATCTTAATTGGCTTATCTATAATTCCCAAAGTCATCAAAACTGAGTTGAACCATCCTCCTGCTCCAAAGAAATTTGTCATTCCTGCTGCTATAATCAGTGCCCCTAGCGTCAAAGGAAAAATAATCAATGTATTGTAAACCAATTTCCCTTTTATCTTTCCTCGTAGAAAATACGCCATAGAAAATGCCAAAAGGAACTGAATAATAGCTGCCGGTATTACCAATTTAAAGGTATTCCAGATGGTTATTATATATTTTTTAGTAGAAAAAAACTTCTTAAAATTGGTGATTCCATAATCGGTAACTTCTTTATAAACATCTGTCTGTGATTTAATTTCAAAAGGTTTTAATACCACCCCAGTACTTCTATCTTCATCCATTTGATCATAACGATTTATTTTCGCATTATAGAAATACTCATACTGTCCATCCGTATAAATAGCCTTCCCACTTTCATTTACAACCGGGTTAGAAAAAGCTAGCACCAAGGAATAGACTAACGGTGCAATAAATAAAACTGCAATTGGTATGATGGACGGAAGCAGCATAAAAAAATCACCTTTTCGAATTTTTTTATTCATGCTGCATTCCTCCTTCATTCATTTTTATCAGAGTCATACGATCTTTTCTAAATACTACTTTCATATGTGTCCCTTGAGGATAATTACTATATCCAGGTTCACTTGCTTTTACTTCAAAGCCTTCTTTGGTTGTAAGTTCATACCGAGTTGCTGTTCCTGTATAATCATTCATTTGAACAACCACATCAAAAACATTCTGCCCGCCCGTTCCTGTACCATCTAGCAATTGGACACTCTCTGGCTTAATTGTCGCTGTTACCTTATCGCCCATATTAATTTCTTCTTTATACTTTTGTTCTGTAATATCAGCTTCAATTACATATCCATATTTCTCATCTTTCATAGTAATCAGATTATCTTCTACCTTAATTACCGTCCCTGTAAGGAAATTAGAATATCCAACAAATTTAGCTACAAAATTATTAGCTGGCGTATGAAAAATCTGAAGAGGAGTTCCATATTGTTGGACAATACCATCTTTCATTACCGCAATCTTGGTAGACATGGACAAAGCCTCTATCTGATCATGTGTTACATATATCGTCGTAATCCCTAATGCTTTATGTAATCTTTTTAATTCAAATCTCATCTCTTCACGAAGCTGTGCATCTAAATTGGACAATGGCTCATCTAATAATAAAACTCTTGGCTTAACCACGATTGCTCTGGCAAATGCAACTCGTTGCTGCTGCCCTCCTGAAAGTTCCCTCGGATATCTTTTTTCTAACCCTTCCAATTTAACAAGACTTAATGCTTCTGTGACCATTTTTTTAATCTCTTCTTTTGATAACTTTCTCATCTTTAATCCAAAAGCAACATTATCATAAACAGTCATATGAGGAAATAATGCATAATTCTGAAAAACCATCCCAACATCTCTTTTATAAATAGGAATATCTTGTACAGGTTTATCATCAAAGAAGATATTACCCTCTGTTATATCCTGTATTCCTAAAATCATCGAAAGCAATGTTGTTTTTCCACAACCACTAGGTCCCAGAAGTGATACGAAATCTCCACTTTTAATATCTAGATTCACATTATCATTAGCAACAAACTTTCCGAATCTCTTTATCACGTTCTCAATCCTTACTGCTGTTGACACCTTAATTCCTCCCTGTATCTTTTTATCTTGGCTTTATTATAATAGATTGATTGTGCATTTTCTTTGCTTATTACACACAAATTATTGCATTTTCTACTTTCTTGTGATTTTGCACTTTAATATTTAATTTTCTAACCATTTTTAGTATATTTTTATCTTAAATGTAT
>DPVV01000399.1 GCA_003526525.1 Lachnoclostridium phytofermentans
CAAATACAGAAGAATTAGTAGCAACCATTCATAAAACAACAGAAAAACTTGAGGATGGGAATCAAATTGTAGAACGCTCTGTCAATAGTATTCAATCGTTAAATACTCAGATGAATACCATTAATAGTGAGATTGGTAGTATCTATAATTTTATTCAGAATCAAGAAGAGACAGCGAATGCATTTGTGACTTCCATAGACACTTTATCGGATTCTTATGAGGAGATGCAAAGTCAATGTAACAATGCTGGTAAATACTTTTTTGATATTGTTAGGGGAACCGATAAGATCAGAGGAAACCTTGTACGAAATGCAATGGGATTTACAACAAAAGAGTTCTTACATGTATTTGAAGTTGATCATATGATATTTACTTGGAGACTATATAATGCAATCAATAAGTATGAAACGCTTGACATGAATATAGTGAATAACCCGAAAGATTGTAAATTAGGAAAATGGTGTAACAACCTTAAGGACGAAAAGATTTTAAATCATCCATCATTTTTAAAGATTAAAAAATACCATGAAGAACTCCATGCGGTCGCAGTGAGATGTTTACAAGAAATTGACAATCAAAATCGAGCACAAGCAATTCATTATTATGAAGAAGCATCAGTTACACTACAAAAATTATTACAAGAAATAGATAAGGTAAAACAGATAGTGTGACATACTCCCACTACTTTTTCCTTGTTATGAATAAGATACTTCACAAGTATTTGATTAGAAAAAAAGGTATGAACTTCTCCCGAAAACAGGATAGGTTCATACCTTTTTTTAAAACAGATGATCTAATATTCCAAGGTGTTCTAAAAGTATTTTAAAACCTAATACGATAAGTACACCACCACCAATACATTCTGCTACCCGTTTATAACGTACCCCAAATACATGACCAAGCCTAACACCAACCATGGATAGAAGGAATGTAATAATGCCAATTAAGCTCACTGCAAGTAACAAATTCACATTAAGAAAAGCAAAGGTTATACCAACAGCAAGAGCATCAATACTTGTAGCAACAGCAAGAACTATCATCACACGAAATGCAACAGAATCATTTGTACTGCATGCCTCATTATCAAAGGCTTCTTTTAACATCTTAATACCTAAAAATATCAAAAGGGCAAAGGATATCCAGTGATCTATTTTGGTTATATAATCTCGAAAGGAAACACCTAAAAAGTATCCAATGACAGGCATTCCAGCCTGAAACAGTCCAAAATAAGCTCCTGTAATGAATGCTTTTTTAAGAGACATTTGTTTCATTGCTAATCCCTTACAGACAGACACAGCAAATGCATCCATTGCAAGTCCGACTGCAAGTGTGAATAAAGTGAAAATTGACATAATCTTACTCCTTCTTTTTCATCGTCGTATGGTTGGTAATGTCAGAGTAGAGACAGAATAGTTATTCTTTTTTCCTATACAACAAAAAAGACCTACCTGTGGTATTGCCACAGATAAGTCTCGTTATTCAAAGTATAGCCAGATAGATTCTATCATTGTGTTGACTATACTACACATCTTGTGCTAACTACTCCCTTACCAGTAGTTATATCATATCGGAGGGGAACTTAAATGTCAAGCAAAAGGTAAAGAAGTTGCAGAGGTAAAACCCCATTTCACTATGACATGGGGTTTCATTATAAAGAGGAGGATTGGAAGGTTTAGAAGTAACTACCGATACAATCAAATTGGATGAACCATTAATAAAAGCATACTTATAAAAATGAAATCATAGATTGTAATTGTATAATAATGTATATCAACTCGATTGCAATAGTGATAATATTATAAAGAGGAGACCATGTTATGAAAAACAAATTTAAGATATTAGTATCCTTAGTATTCAGCTTCATTCTTTTTTTAAATATTACATTTACAGCATATGCTGCGACTTGGTCATCTGCTGATCAATGGGCTACATGGAGTAATGGAGGTTATACGATTTATAATAATGTATGGGGCAGCGGTGCAGGGTACCAATCAATCTGGGCTAATAGCTACAGCAATTGGGGGGTATGGGCACAACATCCTAATACAGGAGGTATAAAATCTTATCCAAATGTAACTAAGTCTATTGGAAAAACATTATCTTCAATAAAAACTTTACAAAGTAGTTTTAATGTTACCCGGCCTAGTAGTGGGGCTTATGTAAGTGCTTATGATATCTGGACGAATGGCTATTCTTATGAAATTATGTTATGGATGAATTCATATGGAAGTGTTGCTCCGATATCTTATAAATGGGATGCTTCCGGTAAGCCTGTACCAGTCTATACGAATCTTAGTCTAGGCGGTCATACATGGAATGTGTATCAGGGTAGCAATGGATCGAATCCGGTATATTCATTCGTAAGAACAAGTAGTACGAATTCTGGTACGGTAGATATATTAGCTATACTTAATTGGATTAATGGCAAAGGCTGGTTTAGTGGAACTCAAACGGTTAATTTAGTTCAATTTGGGTTTGAGATTACTTCATCAAGTGCTGGATCAGACTTTATGTGCAATAGTTATTCTGTAACTAGTAATTAAAATAAACAAATCCTAATTCAATCATTGAGCGTTTATCATTATTATATAATCATTCATAAGTAAAATTCTTAATAACGGCTACAACAGTTTGTCTATCTTCATAGTAAATATAGTTTGGGTGCTTTCCTAAATAAATCATACTAATTGCGAAATGACATATAAAATCTTATGGAAACAGCATTTAAAACAGGAAGAAGGATGATATTTTCATCGGTCTTCCTGTTTTTTTATCATGTAACGCATAAATATTTAGGGCGTTTTAGCAACAAAATTCAAATTGATTTTGAAAATTAATGTTATGCTCGATTGTATCATGAGGAATTATATGGTAAATTAAATATAGGAGCAATCGAGTCATGGTATGTTAGCCTCGTTATTTTATGTTTTATCTACTTTAATTGTCAAGGAAGGATGACAAAGCAAATGAATGCAATTACAAAAAACAGACAAACAAATGAAATATTGTATTTAATGGCAGAAAAAGCGTTTGGAAAAGGTAAGATAAATTACGAGAAGGAGATTGTAGAATTAGATGGCGGTTATTGTAATGTTGTCTATCTTGTTCCTTTAATAGAAGGGGAAGTTATAGTTAAAATAGCTCCATCAGACGAAATTGAGATGATGTCTTATGAAGAAAGAATGCTAGAAACTGAAGTAGCTGTTATGGATTTAATTGAAAAGTATACGAAGATTCCTAGTCCAAGAGTACTCTTTTTTGATAATAGTAAGACCGTATGTAATTCATCTTATTTTTTTATGATAAAATCAGAAGGGAAATCCTACGATCATTTCAAGAAAGAATTTTCTGATGAGCAAAACGATGCAATTAAGCAAGAACTTGGAGGGTATAACAAACAATTAAATCAAATCAAAGGAACCTATTTTGGACTTATCGGAAAATCATCGTCTCGTTTTGAAACATGGAGAGAGTTTATATTATCGTTATTTCAAATGCTTATTAATGACGGGAAAAGAAAAGGAAGTAATCTAGTA
>DPVV01000159.1 GCA_003526525.1 Lachnoclostridium phytofermentans
TAATGGTGATAGACCACAGGGTCAAGGAAACTACGGAGATAGAAGACCACAGGGTCAGGGAAACTATGGAGATAGAAGACCACAGGGCCAAGGAAGTTACGGTGATAGACCACAGGGTCAGGGAAGCTATGGAGATAGAAGACCACAGGGTCAGGGAAGCTACGGCGATAGAAGACCACAGGGCCAAGGAAGTTACGGCGACAGACCACAGGGTCAGGGAAGCTATGGAGATAGAAGACCACAGGGTCAGGGAAGCTACAGCGATAGAAGACCACAGGGCCAAGGAAGTTACGGCGATAGAAGACCACAGGGTCAGGGTAGTTACGGCGATAGACCACAAGGTCAAGGAAGCTACGGTGATAGAAGACCACAGGGTCAAGGAAGCTACGGCGATAGAAGACCTGCGGGCCAAGGTGGTTACGGCGATAGAAGACCTGGAGGCCAAGGCGGATATGCTGGTAGAAGCCAAGGTCAGGGATCTTATGGCGGCGGCGGATTTGACAAGGATAAGGATGCAGGCTACACAAGATCCTTTGATAAAAAACGTACGGATCCAAAAAGTGGTGAGAAGTCAAGCATTAAGTCCGATCTTGCAAATGAATTAACAAAAGAACAAAGAGCAGCAGCATTTAACGACAAGAGTCGTGATCGTAACCGTGATCGTGATCGTGGACGCAATAGTGTGGTTGATGGTAATAGTAAGTTAGCAAAAGGTAAAAAGGACCCAAATCGTAAGGGTGCCTTTATTATGCCTAAGCCACAGCAAATTCAAGAAAAACAAGACGAAATTAAGACAATTACAATCCCTGAAATTCTGACAATTAAAGAATTAGCAGATAAGATGAAAATTGTTCCATCTGTGGTAGTTAAGAAGTTATTCCTTGCTGGTAAGATGGTTTCTATTAATTCAGAAATTACCTTTGAAGAAGCGGAAGAAATTGCTTTAGGATATGAAATTATTGCAGAAAAAGAAGTTCTTGTAAATAAGGTAGAAGAGTTATTAAAAGAAGA
The DNA here is from genome assembly GCA_003526525.1 of Lachnoclostridium phytofermentans. GTDB lineage: Bacteria > Bacillota > Clostridia > Lachnospirales > Lachnospiraceae > Lachnoclostridium. Next base: position 1,012 of record DPVV01000159.1, read on the forward strand.
CGATGAAGATGAAAACCTCATGGTAAAACGTCCTCCTGTAGTCTGTGTCATGGGTCACGTTGACCATGGTAAAACTTCTCTTCTTGATGCTATCCGTGAGGCTAATGTAACTTCTCGCGAGGCTGGTGGTATTACACAGCATATCGGTGCCTATACCGTTGAGGTTAATGGAGAGAAGGTTACGTTCCTTGATACACCAGGACATGAAGCATTTACTTCTATGAGAATGCGTGGTGCAAAATCCACAGATATCGCTATTTTAGTAGTTGCAGCAGATGATGGTGTTATGCCACAAACAGTTGAGGCTATCAGCCATGCCAAGGCAGCAGGTGTTCAAATCATTGTTGCTATCAACAAGATAGATAAGCCAAGTGCTAATATTGAAAGAGTTAAACAAGAGCTAACTGAGCATGAGTTAATTGCAGAAGATTGGGGTGGTGATACCATCTTCGTTCCGGTATCTGCTCATACCAAAGAAGGTATTAATCAATTACTTGAGATGATTATCTTAACCGCGGAAATGGGAGAACTAAAAGCGAATCCAAACCGTATGGCCAGAGGTATTGTTATTGAAGCGGAGTTAGATAAGGGAAGAGGTACCGTTGCTACTATTCTAGTACAAAAGGGTACACTTCATGTTGGAGATAATATTGTTATAGGTTCTACTTATGGTAAAGTACGTGCAATGATGGACGATAAGGGTAGAAGAGTAAAGGAAGCTACTCCATCTACTCCTGTTGAAATCCTTGGACTTAACGCAGTTCCAAATGCAGGTGAAGTTTTCATGGCTACAGAAAATGAAAAAGAAGCGCGTAATATTGCAGATGCCTTTATTTCACAGGGTAAAGAGCGTCTTCTTGCAGATACTAAAGCAAAGTTATCTTTAGACGGTCTCTTCTCACAGATTCAGGCTGGTAACATTAAAGAATTAAACTTAATCGTAAAAGCAGATGTTCAAGGTTCCGTAGAAGCTGTAAAACAGAGCTTGGTTAAGCTTAGCAATGAAGAAGTTGCAGTTCGTATTATTCATGGTGGCGTTGGTGCTATTAATGAATCAGACGTTATCTTAGCAGCCACTTCTAACGCAATTATTATTGGATTTAATGTTCGCCCTGATAATATGGCTCGTGAAATAGCAGAGCGTGAAAAGGTTGACTTAAGATTATATCGTGTAATTTATAACGCGATTGAAGATGTAGAAGCAGCAATGAAGGGTATGTTAGACCCAACCTTTGAAGAAAAGGTAATTGGCCATGCAGAAGTTCGTCAGGTATTCAAGGCTTCTGGTCTTGGTACAATTGCAGGTTCTTATGTATTAGATGGTAAGATTATCAGAGGTTGCTCTGCACGTATAACGAGAGAAGGAACACAAATCTTTGAGGGTGCGTTAGCTTCCTTAAAGAGATTCAAGGATGATGTGAAGGAAGTAAATACAGGATACGAATGTGGCCTTGTTTTTGAAAAATTCAATGATATTCAAGAGTACGACTTAGTTGAGTTATATATGATGGTCGAGGTACCAAGATAGTTCTTCACACTAATTATTTTAAAGTTAGGTTATATCCTGATTAATTGCGTGCTAGAGCACGTGGTTGGGAGTTCGTGTGGAACAATTCAATTTGCAAATATTGTGCAGCTGCCCAAATTTGCGGGTTGGTGAAAGAATGAGGTTTTTTTATGAGAAAAAACAGTATTAAGAACACCAGAATAAATCAAGAAGTTCAAAAGGAACTTAGTATGCTCATATCAAGAGAACTTAAGGACCCTAGAATCAATTCAATGACAAGTATTGTTGCAGTAGAGGTTGCACCAGACTTAAAAACTGCAAAGGTGTATATCAGTGTCCTAGGTGATGAACAATCTCAAAAGAATACACTTGCAGGACTAAAGAGCGCTGCTCCGTTTTTACGCGGACAGCTAGCTCGTGGTATTAATTTAAGAAATACACCAGAACTTGTTTTTGTTGTGGATCAATCGATTGAGTATGGCGTTTCCATGTCAAAATTAATAAATGAATTAAATGCTAGCAGTCGTAAATCGCCAGACGAAGAGGTATTAGATGAGATAGCGAATGAGGATGAGTAGTAAGGAGGCTTTTCATGAAACGTTTTGAAGAAGACATTCGAAAAGCAAATAGAATTGGAATCACAGGTCATGTTCGCCCAGATGGGGACTGCACAGGTTCTTGTTTTGCCTTGTATAATTATTTACAAGAAAGCTATAATACCGATGGAACTAAGACCATTGATCTTCACTTAGAGCCAATCGCAGAGCCCTTCCGTTTCTTAACTTCCTCGAATTGCATACAATCAGACTACAAGGACGAGGAACCTTACGATTTGTTTTTTGCTTTGGATTGTGGTAGCTTAGACCGTTTAGGAGCTGCCAAAGATTATGCAATGCAGGCTAAAAAAACAGTTAATATCGACCACCATATCAGTAACACCGGTTTTGCTGGTGTTACGTTGGTGGTATCAGATTCTAGCTCTACTTGTGAAGTTTTGTTTGATTTGTTTGATGTTGAAAAGATTAGTAAGGCGACAGCAGAAGCCTTGTATCTTGGTATTGTTCACGATACAGGAGTATTTAAGCATTCTAATACAACAGAAAAAACGATGGCGATAGCTGGAAAGCTAATTACACTAGGGGCAACACCAAATAAAATAATAGATGAAACTTTTTATCAAAAGACATTTGTTCAAAATCAAGTATTAGGACGTTGTTTATTAGAGAGCATCTTATTATTGGATGGAAAAATTATTGTGTCTAGTATTAGCAAGCGTGCTCAGAATTTTTACAATGTTGCTCCATCTGATCTTGATGGTGTCATTGACCAGCTTCGAATTACAAAAGGAGTTGAGGCGGCAATATTCCTTCGTGAGGACAATGTACAGGAATATAAAGTTAGTATGCGTTCCAATGGAATCGTTGATGTAAGTAAGATTGCTGTTTTCTTTGGTGGCGGTGGCCATATTTTGGCTGCTGGTTGTAGTATGAAGGGATCATTACATGATGTAATAAATAATCTTACGATAGGAATTGAACATCAGTTAAAAAATGCAGGTAATGTGTGAAGTGTGAAGTGTGAAGTGTGAAGTGTGAAGAGAATTTCTAAGGCACCAAAAGACGTTGCCTAAGAAATTCTAAAACTTCATACTGAAGAATAAAAATGAAATCCATTGGAATTTCATTTTCATTCTTCCGGGTTCCTTGCATTGTTATAAGTGCGAAAAGAAAATCTGAGTTTCGCACAGCCTACTACAAAGCATGCATGTTGTTAAGTGCCTGCTAAGTAAGTATGTTTTCACTGCTTGCTAAGGTTTACTAATGGGGGTAATATGAACGGTATTATAAATGTATATAAGGAAAAAGGTTTTACCTCCTTTGATGTTTGTGCAAAACTTAGAGGTATATTAAAACAGAAGAAAATTGGTCATACAGGAACACTTGATCCAGATGCAGAAGGGGTACTTCCTGTGTGCGTAGGAAATGCAACAAAGCTTTGTGATATGCTAACAGACAAGGATAAAGTTTATGAAGCAGTTTTAACCCTGGGAATTACAACAGATACGGAAGATATGACTGGTGAAGTTCTAAAGAGACGTCCAGTAACAGCAACGTATGACAGGGTTTTAGAAGTGATAGAGCACTTTATTGGTACGTATGACCAGATACCGCCAATGTATTCTGCAATAAAGGTTAATGGTCAGAAATTATATGAACTTGCTCGTCAAGGTAAGGTAATCGAGAGACAACCAAGAACTGTTACAATCCATGCAATTGATATCCTTGGAGTTACATCATCGAAAGAACAACCAGAAATCGTACAAGAAGTAAGAATGATAGTTTCTTGCTCAAAAGGAACCTATATAAGGTCTTTATGTAGAGATATTGGGGAAGCACTTCAATGTGGTGGATGCATGAAATCACTAATTCGAACCAAGGTAAGTATTTTTACACTAGAAAATACTTTAAGACTTTCGGAAATTGAAGAATGTGTAAAAAACCAAACACTAGAACAGATTCTTATGCCAGTTGATAAGTTATTTTTAACTTTACCAAAAGTTGTAGTAAAAAAGGAAGATTGTAAACTTTTATACAATGGAAATCAGCTAAGGGAAGAGAATTTTACCTGGGAAAATGTTAGTGTTCAAATTAATATAGATAAAATTCGGGTTTATGACAGCGAAGATGTCTTTACCGGCATTTATGAATACGATCAAAAGAAGAATTGCTATCAACCGGTAAAAATGTTTTTATAGTTGTTATATAAGTTGAACTAAGTTTTCTATATTAAAGTTCAACATATATAGAAAGTTGGGAGCAAAATAACATGGAATACATCTATGGAAGTACAGATTTTAAATATCAAAATACGTGTGTCACGCTTGGTAAATTTGATGGTTTGCATCGTGGACATCAATTATTGCTTTCTGAACTAGCGAAATTTGAGCAGCAGGGTTTAACCTCTGTGATGTTTACATTCGATTATCATCCAGGTAATCTATTTTCTGAAAAAGAGATTGATTTAATCTATACAGAAGAAGAAAAAAAGGAACTGCTATCAAGGTTAGGACCGAAAGTATTGATTTCTTATCCATTTACAGAAGAAACTGCTTCCATGGAGCCAGAGGATTTTATTAAAGAAGTTCTAATTGGTAAATTAGATGCAAAAGCGATTGTTATTGGCACGGATTATCGTTTTGGCAAAAAGCGGAAAGGCGATGCAGAACTGCTTAAGAAGTATTCTGTTGTCTATGGATACGAGCTTGTGGTCTGTGAAAAATTAACCTATTCTGACAAGGTGATTAGCAGTACCAGAATAAGAGAAGAACTAAGAAATGGGCAAATAGAATCTGTGAATGAAATGTTGGGACGTCCATATACCATTATGGGAACTGTAGTAACAGGTAATAAAATTGGTAGAACCATTGGTGTTCCAACTGTAAATTTACTTCCAACAGAGCATAAGTTACTCCCACCAAACGGTGTTTATGCATCTAGGATAAAATACCAAGAAAATACTTATTACGGTGTGACCAATATAGGATATAAACCGACCGTCGGTGCAGGGCAAAAGCTTGGCGTCGAAACACATATCTTTGGATTTACTGGAGACCTCTATGGTAAGATAATCGAAGTGGAACTTTACCGTTATGAACGACCGGAAACGAAATTTAGCTCTATAGAGGAGCTTAAGCAAAGAGTACAGTCGGATATCGAGAATGTAAAAGATTTTTTTGCTCGAGGTTAATATGCTGATAATTCCAATTAATTTAGGTAATAAAGTACCCTTATATGAACAGATTTATGAATATATAAAGAGGGAAATAAAAACAGGCAAGCTACCTGTGGCTACGAAACTGCCGTCTTCGCGTAATTTAGCGCAAAGTCTGCAAATAAGTAGAAGCACAGTGGAGCTTGCCTATCAGCAGTTAATCTCCGAAGGGTATATAGAATCTATACCAAAGAGCGGATATTATGTTCAAGGGATCATGGATTTAATTCAGATTACCGAAAGAAAAAAAGCTCTAGGCAAAGAAAAAGTCGAGAAAGTAGAACGATTAAAATACGATTTTTCGCCATTTGCAGTAGACCTCTCAGAATTTCCGTTTCCTACTTGGAGAAAGCTTAGTAATCAATGTATGAATGATATGAATCAATCCTTATTTCTCCTTGGAGAGAACCAAGGTGATCTTTCACTTAGAGAGGCAATTGTGGCATATCTTCATAGCTCTCGTGGTGTGAAAGTGGAGGCATCCCAGGTTATTGTTGGAGCAGGTGCAGATTATCTATTGGTTTTATTATCTCAGATTCTAGGTAATGATCAAATTATTGCAATGGAGAATCCAGTTTATAAACGAGCTTATCGCATCTTTCAAGGAGTTCCCTATCCGGTTCGACCAATTACCGTAAATACAGATGGAATTAGTATTGAGGAATTAACGAGAACGGATGCTTCGATTGTTTATGTAACACCATCTCATCAATATCCT
>DPVV01000228.1:0-2274 GCA_003526525.1 Lachnoclostridium phytofermentans
TGCAGAACAGCTGGGGTACTCTCAATCTACGATTACTATTCAGATACAGCAATTAGAAAAGGAGCTAGGAACACAACTCTTTGAAAGAATAGGTAAACAGGTATCCCTGACGGAACAAGGAGAAATCTTTCTTAACCATGCAAATGAAATAATGCGGGTAACTAATGAAGCTGCAGTATTTGCAAGAGAAACGAATACTCCTGAAGGTACACTTCGTATCGGGAGTGTGGAATCGCTTGCGACGGCTATACTTCCAGAGCTTTTGTTACGATTTCATCATGCTTGCCCGAAGGTGGAGACAATAATAAAAACTGACATGTCGGATGGCTTAATTAATAAGGTAAGGAATAATGAAATTGATCTATTCTTTACTTTAGATCAAAAGATTTATGGTTCTGAGTGGGTTCGGGCTGTGCAGCAAGAGGAAGATATCATTTTTGTTGCCTCAAGTGGGCATTCATTTGCTGGTAAAGAAAAAATCGACATTGAGAAACTTAAGAATGAACCATTCCTATTGACTGAAAAAGGAGCAAGTTATCGTTATGAGCTAGAAAGGATACTATCGGAAAGAGAAATAGTTATTAAGCCTGTGTTGGAAATAGGAAATACAGAGACCATTATTCATCTACTAGAGCATGGTATGGGTGTTTCTTTTCTTCCTATGTTTTCTGTGAGTAAATCAATTGAAAGAGGTATATTAACGCAAATTCAAGCAGATTTTCCTACCGTTCACATGTACAGTCAACTGCTTTATCACAAAAATAAGTGGATTACTTCACAGATGAAGACTTTTGTTGCAATTGCTCAGGAATACTTTAAAAACAAATAAAACTCTTCTGTTATTGATTCCTTATTACCCAACAGTAAAAGCGGTATAACACTAGAAAGTGCCATACCGCTGAACCTTAAAAGAGAAAACATTCTAATCATATATTAGCTAATTTTAAATATCCATATTTATTTAAAACCCTTTAGTATCCCTACTCCACACTTAAAGATCCCTGTGAAATAAACTTTCCATTCTTACGACTAAATAGCATAACACCTTTTCCGTCAAAGTCCAGTTTTACCGTCTGGCCAATCTCATAAAGTACACCACCGAACACAACACCTGTAAATAAGAAATTACCAATTCTTATCTTAACGGTAGTCTCCATACCAGTTGGCATTGCACTGTAGACTTCGCCTGTTAAAGACCCTTGCTCACTGATTTTTACGAATTCAGGTCGGATACCTATAACATAATCAAGGTATGAAATGGTCTTATCTTCCTCTAGTATCTCACTCTCATCTACTTTCGCAATGTGATATCGGAAGTGGGAATCTTTGTTTCCTTTTTCAACATTTTTCTTATCCTTTTGCTTAGCAAGTTCAGATTGTAGCTTACTATCCTCTTCTGCTTCCTGTTGTTTTATCCAATTTCCCATATCCATTTTTTCTTTTGGCGTATATGTGGCTTTGACATTCTTAAGGATTTCTAAAGCAATGTTTCCGTCTTCTAACTGTACACCTTTTGCATCCATGAAATTTATAACTGGGTTACCTACAAAGTCCGCTACAAATAAATTATTTGGTTTATTATATACGTCAAGAGGTCTATCATATTGATTTAGTACACCGTTTTCAATCAAACAAATTTTGGTGGCTAGGGTCATTGCTTCCATCTGGTCATGGGTAACATAGACAAATGTACTTCCCGTATCAATATGAAGTCTTTGTAACTCAGATCTCATCTCAAGTCTTAATTTGGCATCTAAGTTTGACAATGGTTCATCCATAAATAGTACGGAAGGTTCCGGTGCTAAGGTACGTGCAATAGCTACACGTTGTTGCTGACCTCCGGAAAGCTCACTTGGATATCGATCCATAAACATACCAATCTTTACAATTCTAGAAACTCTTCGTACTGCTAAATCGATTTCTTCTTTGTTCATTTTTCTAACTGTCTTAACTACCTTACCAATCCTTACAACTTCATAGTTCTCATTTAGTGAACAATTAGAATCCTTGTGTTTTTTTAATGCACTTTCGATATTAGCTTTTAATTTTTCACTGATTTGTTTTGCTTTTTCTTCTATATTAGAAATTTCCTGTAACTTGTAATCTAAAATTTCTTTTGCAGTGTAAATGGATGTTTCATATAAATCAATTAATTTGATTAATGCTCTATTCGTATCAAGAACTTCGGACTTATCCTTACATTCGTTAATTGCCTGAACAACTTCTTTTGGCTTACTTAGTATTTTAATAAGTTTGTCTGCATTCTTAACATAC
>DPVV01000228.1:2428-6833 GCA_003526525.1 Lachnoclostridium phytofermentans
TTCTTAACATCATAATCCACCGATGACATCTCTTCTTTAATGTTTTTCAGACCAAAGCAAATATTTTGATATACTGTCATGTTTGGCCACAAAGCATAGTTCTGGAAGAGAAAGCCTACACGTCTTTTATTCGCAGGAATATTAATTCCCATTTCACTATCAAATACAGTAACTCCGCCAATGGTAATTTTTCCACTTGTAGGGGTATCAAGACCTGCAATCATACGGAGTGTTGTTGTCTTTCCACATCCGGAAGGACCAAGTAATGTAACAAATGCATTATCTTCTATTTCTAGGTTAAGATTATCCACTGCATAAAACTTTCCCCATCTTTTCGTAACATTTTCTAGTACTATTTTTGGCATATTAATTTCCTCCAATTCCTTTATCAAGGCTTGCACCCGTCACCTTATTAATCAGCGCGTTGCAGATTATAATGAATACAATTAAAATAAGATTAATACCGCTTGAGAATGCATAAAGACCCATTTCATCAAAATAATCAAGTAAGGTTGTAACAATCTTATTCTGAGAGCATAGCAACATGAATAAAGTTAATTCTCTAAGGCATGTCATAAACGGTAATAGATAACCACTTATAATGGATGACTTTTGAATAGGGATAATAATCTTAAACATTCGCTTAAACCATGGAATGTCTTGGATAATGGCAGCTTCTTCAATCTCACCACTTAGCTGTAACATGGAGTTTAATGAACTTCTACTTGCAAATGGTATATACTTTACAGTTCCTGCAAGAATGATCAGAAGATATGTGTTATAAATTCCTAGTGCCGATCCGAAGATAAAGAAGGAAACACCTACTGCTAGGGATGGTATCAGATAAGGCAGGAATGCTATGGCATTTACATAGCCAGCTGCTTTACTTCTTCTGTGTTTACTTACACTGTATCCTACCAAGGTACCAATGGTACCAGCAATTAAAGAACAACATACTGATACAATTAACGTACCTTTAAATGCATTCCAAATGGTTGAATTAAATAAAATACCCAATTGTCCGTACATACCATTTTCCGTTAAGTTCTCTGAGGTAATCCACCATTTTAATGTCAAATTACTTAGATTTCCTGTAGTAAGAAAGCTATAGTCACCTGGGTTTGGTAGGAAGGTTTCCATCGCAAAGGAAATGATAGGATAAATACTTGTAATTGCTGTAAAAATGATTAATACGATAGCAATTGCATATTTACCTATTCTACCAAGATTCACTTTACTAATTTGTCCTGATTTACCTGTTATCGTTGTATAACTCTTTCGACTACTTGTAGTTACCTGATTCATCATAAGAATAACTACACCGAAGACCATCATAATAATAGCAAGAACACTTGCTTGACCGGCTCTATTAACATTCATGCTAACGTACTTCGTTGACAGAGTTTTTAAATTCATATAATGAGGTACCGGATAACTTCCCATGGCACTACCGAAAACTAAAAGGATCGTTGAAAGGATTGCCGGTTTCACCATAGGAAGAGTTACACGGCTAAATATTCTCCACTTTGGTGTGTTCAAAATTACTGCCGCTTCTTCCAGATTTGCGTCCATATTTCGGAAAATTCCACCAATCATGATATAGGCAAAAGGTGCATAATGAAGTGCTAATACTACTGCACTAGGAAAAAGTCCTTTGCACCACCAGCCAGGCATAGCAATCCCAAACAAGGAAGCAAGGATACCATCAGAACCACCGGTCACCCCTTGACTATTAAATAAATTCTGCCATACTACCGCCAATGTCCACTGTGGCATGATATATGGGAATATAAATATTGCACTTAAATACTTTTTAAACTTTAAATTCGTTCTTGTAACAAGATAGGCAAAAACACCGCCAAAGATAATTGCACCTAGACAAGTAAAGATTGCCAATAGCAATGTATTGCCAAGAGGTATCCAAACATTTTGTCTACTAAGGTTCCCGGTAAAAAGGTCGATCCAATTAACTAAGGTATAGCCCGAAGTCTTTCCTGTCAAATGTGAATCTATAGATCCTACATGAATGGAAAATGTATCGACAAAAATAGAAACAATTGGCGCTATCGTTGTCACAGAAAGAATAATACCGAGAACCAACAAAACCACGTTGTGGGGTTTGCTTAGGAAAGTCTTTACTTTATTCATAAAAATTCTCGGTTTCCCCGGTCTTTGTAAAATTTGCTGTTCCATGTTTACCTCTTCCTTTATTAACTAAGGGGCGTATTGTAAACGCCCCTGATTCTGTTAATTATAATTTCAAAGATTATTCTGCTTTCGCTTTATTTCCTAAAATAACGTCAATCCAGTCACTCATATTGAAAGATACCTCTGAACAGTACTTTGGATCTTCTACTACAAGTGCGCCTTCTTCGCTAACCCACCAAGCATATCCTCTGTCATTTTTAGCTGGGAAGGTATCAACACCTTCTACAAAACCATCCTTTGAATGATCCTGATTGATGTTAGGATTAGCACTATAACCACCCATGTCTTTGCCCCAAGCATAAAAACCATCTTCCGTAGTTACCATATATGCAATGAAAGCACATGCTGTCCATGGAAGTGGAGCTGTCTTTACAAGCTGAAGATAATGTTTATAAGCAAATCCGCCAATTCCTACATAATCATCCTGATATGCAGCGATTGTTACATTATTTACAGAAACACTTTCGGATTCTTCAACGGAACGGAGTTTTGAATAAACAAGTAGACCACTTTCACCTGCAGCGGAACTTGTAACAAGACTGTTACAAATAGGGCCATCATCTGTCTGCTCGTTGTATTTTTCGCACCAAAGCTTAATCCATGCTAAAGCATATTTTGTGTTCTCTCCAGTCAATCCGAGACTTTCGCCATCTTTCTCCACTTTATCAATAGTTGTTTGAAAATAAGCCTGCTTTGTGCTGTCTAAAGCATCAAATGCTTTCTTTAGAGAAGTTGCATATTTATCATTGGTTAGCATATATAAGAAATTCTTTCCAACAGGTTCAGAATCAACTCCCATAAATAGTGGGCTTGAGCCTTCATAAACAAAATCCCAACAGTTTGTGTAAGTTTTATCTCCAAGATGATTAAACATAAATACCTTATTTAATGTTTGTAATGTTAATGGATGTCCGTTTTCCTCTTCATTAACACCTGTTGCGTCTTTCCATTCCTTAGGAATGAAATTAAGAACATTCTTAGTATCTAACATCTTGCTCTGAATTTGATTTCCATCCTGAATTAATGTCATAGAATAAGTATGACTAGAACTGGTGATATCTGCATTTAATAAAGTAAAAATAGAGTTGTTTTTAGGCTGTGACCATTCGATAGTTCCATTGTAGGAAGAATCTATTTTCTTCAGTTCTTCAATAAAACCGGTTGCAGCTGTTGCACCACGGCTTGAGTTGCCGATACCATACATGGTTTTACCATTAGATTCTTCAATTGCTTTCTTATAAAGTTCTTGAAGTGTCAGTTTTTCTGCTTGTTCTATCACTTTCTCTGCTTCGCTTTTCTCTTCACTTTTACTTGTTTTTGCTGTTCCGCAACCAACTAGCAATGCGCTGCTCATTGTCAGAACTAAAAGAAGTGATACTAGCTTTTTTTTCATTTTTTCCATCCTCCGCAAATTATCTAATATTTGAAGTCATACAATGTGTTTCCCCCGTAAGTCGCATACTTCATATATACATATTAGATAATCTATGGATAAATTAATACCTTTATTTGTGCATAATTATCATTAAAAATGAACTTTATTATGAAAAATGAACAATCTTGCACAAGAGGCTGTCGCAAAATATGTCCAATAAAAAAAAGCTATTTTGTCAGTGTTGGTGCGCGTTCCAAAGGAACCTAACTAAAATACTTGACAAATAGCCTAAAAAAATAGTGTACAAAAAAGGTACCTTGATTTCGGTTTGTATGCCACTTCAAGGTACCTTTGTTCTTTCACAGATATTATGTTATTGTGCGAATTGCTAACATAGAATTATTTTCGACAGCTGCATTCATAATGAAATTTTCAAGAAAGATGAACTATTGGCTGGTACATCCTTTATTTTTTATAAATTCCGTTGGTGAAGTTTTGGTATAACGCTTAAATACTGCGCAAAAATGTTTATAATCTGAAAATCCTATCATATCTGACACCTGATAAACACGATAAACACCTTCATCAAGAAGTCTTATGGCCTGCTGCACACGGTACATATTTAAAAAGTCCAGATAGGTATGTCCCGTATCTTCTTTGAATTTTCTGCTAAGATAGCTGGAGCTTACCTCTAGTTCCTCTGAAATACTTTCTATACTTATCTTTTCTATATAACGCTCTTTCATTATATCTATTGCTTTCTTAACGTAGGGATTCTTATAAAAGTCACCAGAAGAAAGCAGTTCAATATCCATTCCTTGA
>DPVV01000227.1 GCA_003526525.1 Lachnoclostridium phytofermentans
AGCTTCTTTCATATTGTTAACATTAATTCCATTTATAGTCATAAAAATATTTTTCCTTGTATATTGACATTTTATACCAATTTAGAATAAATATTTATGCATATTACCGAGGTATACTAGGTAAAACCCAATAATACAATCCTCCTTTTTTGTGCATTGTGCTAGCGATTTTTGTAGTATATTGGACTTATATACATTAGGATGGAATAGATATGTAGAACCCTTGCCAAGTCCTGCTCGAATCACTTCCGTTCCACATATTTTATAAAAACACGAATGAAGTAATGCATTGTCAATATCTTATCGGTAATGCAAAAAGATTCGCAAATGAAGTATAAAATATTACGAAAAAGGAGATGTGTCTAGTGGATTTTGATGTACTGTTTTTTCAAATCGTATCAATTATTACTGCGGCAATAGCTTTCGGAGCTGCTTTTTTTCTTTACCGTTGGGTAAAGGGGCAGCCCTCCTCCAATCAAAAAATAGCTGCTATTGGTCAATTGATACGAAAAGGGGCTTTTACATTTTTACGTAAGGAGTATAAAACCTTATCTCGTTTTTGCGCAGTTGCTGCAATTATTATCTTTCTTTTTCTGCCATCGCCAATTTGGGAAGGAAATGTGTTATCCAATTTGTTAATGGCTGTCTCTTATGTATTCGGTACTGTTTTTTCAGGAATCGCCGGTTACGTTGGTATTAGTATCGCAACAATTGCTAATATAAAATCTGCCGAAGCAAGCACCAAAGGAATTAAGCCCTCCTTTATGTCCGGCTTTCGTGGCGGTGCCGTAATGGGCATGGCGGTTGTTGGTGCAAGTCTTCTTGGCGTTACTTTAGTATTGTTATTGACGGACAATACCACAGCTTTGCTGGGATTTTCCTTTGGTGCCAGTTCCTTGGCCTTGTTTGCCAAAGCAGGTGGTGGCATCTTTACTAAAACCGCAGACATAAGTGCAGATTTAGTAGGGAAAGTTGAACTTGGAATTCCAGAAGATGATCCTAGAAATCCAGCAGTTATCGCTGACAATGTCGGTGATAATGTCGGCGATGTAGCTGGAATGGGCGCGGATCTATTTGATTCCAATGTTGCCTCAATGGCCGCTGCTCTAGTTATGGCTTCCGCTCTTGATAAAGCATCCGGCGGACATTTAAATGCCAGCATGGTCTTTTGTTATGCTTCCATCGGTTTATTCGCTTCCATCATCGGTGTACTCACAGCAAAGATGGACAAAAAGGGTAACCCTACAAGAGCCCTTAATAGTAATACATATGTTACAACTGTAATATTCGGAGTTCTTACTGCACTTGCAACCTATATTTTTAATTTTAAATGGGAAATTTGGTTTGCAAGTACCATAGGCCTTATTGTCGGAGTTGTTATCGGTATCGCAAGTGACTACTTTACAGATGATCGAAGAAAACCAGTCCATCAAGTTGCAAAGGCAAGTGAATCCGGTCCTGCCTTCACTATTTTATCCGGTATCTCCTATGGCCTTATGAGTACACTTCCGTCTATGGTTGGTATTGGTATCTCGGCAGTAGCTGCCTATAAGATATGTGAACCTTTAGGAGACGGATATGCGATGTTTGGTATCTCTATGGCTGCCGTTGGTATGTTATCAATTGTCGGTATGATTATTTCAAACGATGCCTATGGACCAATCGTTGATAATGCCCGTGGTTTAGTTGAAATGGGAGATTTAGGAGAAGAAGCATTAGAAATTACGGATTCCTTAGATAGTGCAGGCAATACTGTAAAAGCAGTAACAAAAGGTTTTGCAATCGGTGCTGCAGGTCTTACCGTTATCTCGCTTCTTGGAGCTTTTATCAGTGAAGTGAATGTAGCTGCTGTCAAACTTGGAAAACCGCTAATCGAAGGATTCGATGTTATTAACCCTCTTGTTTTCTTTGGATTGTTAGTTGGTGCTGCTATTCCGGCGCTATTCTCTTCTATGTTGATGCTTGGAGTTAATCGTAATGCTCAGCGCATGGTATCTGAAATACATCGTCAATTTGAAGAAATTGATGGTCTAAAGGAAGGCCGTGAGGGTGTTACCCCAGAATATGATAAGTGTATTGAAATTGCAACCAAAGGTGCTATTAGAGAACTGATTCCTGCCGGCCTTATGACAATCATAGCAACACTGTTGGTAGGCCTTATTGGCGGTGTCTATGCTATCGGCGGATTTATCACAGGAAATATTGTCAGTGGTCTGATCTTTGCATTGTTTATGTCAAACTCCGGTGGGTTGTGGGATAACACAAAGAAATATGTGGAAGCAGGAAATCATGGCGGTAAGAATTCTATAGCCCATAAAGCAGCTGTCGTGGGTGATACTGTTGGTGATCCATTTAAGGATACTGCCGGACCATCCATTAATACACAGATTACTGTTGTATCATTAATAGCTTCCTTAACTGCTTCAATATTCCTTGCATTCTCTTTCTTTGGTTAATCAATTATTATTGTACCTAAATATACATCTTTGTTTTTTAGAATGAAGATAGATGAAAGAGTTGCCATGGGATACTACATGTATCCCATGGCAACTCTTTCATTTATCTGGACAATATCTCTGCTCCCTGTTCAGTAATTAAGATGGTATACTCAAACTGAGCGGAAGGTTTCCCGTCTTCCGTACGAATGGTCCAGCCATCGAATTGATCTTCTGTTACCCCTTCCTTCCCCATATTTATCATAGGTTCAATCGTAAAGGTCATTCCTGGAACTAGCAATATATCTGTATTTCTTTTTCCAATATGACTTACCCATGGCTCTTCATGAAATTCTGTTCCAATACCATGACCACCAATATTTCTAACCACTGTATAACCGTTCTTTTTTGCATATTGATGAATTACATACCCGATATTCCCGAGAAATCCCCATGGTTTTGCTTCGGAAAGGCCTAGTTCCAAACATTCTTTTGTAACCTTAACAAGTCTCTCCTTCTCTTCTCCGACATTTCCAATACAGTACATACGGGAAGCGTCACCATAGTATCCATCTACGATTGTTGTACAATCCACATTGATAATATCGCCTTCTATCAGGATTCTATTTGGATCTGGAATACCATGACACACAACTTCATTAATTGAAGTGCATACACTTTTTGGATAACCATGATAATTTAAGCATGCTGGAATTCCACCTAATCTTCTAGTTTCTTCTTCTACCAGTCTATTTAATTCCTCCGTAGACACTCCTGCCTTTACAAAAGGTTCTACATAATCAAGTACAAGAGTATTAATATGTCCTGCCTTTCTCATACCTTCTATTTGTTCTGGAGTCTTAATCATATCTCTGGATGGAACCATCGCTCCTCTTCTAGCATATTCTGCAATTCGCTCATCCATTTCCATATGACAACCTTTATACTTTTTGCCACTATTACACCAGCACATATCGTTTCTGCCTATTTTCATATTCTACCTCCTACGAAGAACTTCTTATATATTGAGAGAGAAGAAAATTCATCCGTGTTTTTTAAACTTATTTATCAAACTATATGAAGTTTTTTCTCACTTATTATTATATTCACAGCACTTATACAAAGCCTCTCTAAATTATCGTACATTCATACCGAGAATTCAATACCTAAAATAGGAATCCCTGATTTTCTTCCCCTTAATAAAGGAAAAATATATTCATTCCACAAATAATATTCGATCTATGTATATCATTTTACCTAATAGTACGTTTCCTTATACAGCATTTCACTAAGTAAGTAAACGCATCGCGAACCTTTACTTCAGTATACTTCAGGAATTTAACCTTTTTCATGAAAAATAAGTCTAATCAAGTTTTTCTTAAGAAAATCTTGACTAGACTTATTTTTATGAAGCCTTTTGTTTCTTTGTAAGCTTTGCTCGTTTTATTACCTTTAATCTTGTAAATTCCTCTCTTTCCTTCTCCTCGAGGGCATTTGCAATTTCCCTCGTAAGTCCGGTGTAATAAGGAATCGTAATATTCTTTAAAGCGTTCGCTCTTTTCTGGGTCTTCTTAATACTCGTTGCCAATCGATAGGCAGCATTCTCCACCATAGAAAGACGGAGCGTTAGTTCTTTCACTTCGTTAAAGTGCCTACACGCCTCATCCAGAGAAAGTCTAGTATCATAAAATGCATAACTAGGTACATTATCCTTATTTCTATCATAATCGACTAACGGTATCTCAGTTCCCATAATACTTCTAGTTTTAATTTTAATCGAATCCTCGATTGGAATTGCATGGCTTAACGCATCCACATGATGGATTCCCATCTCTATGTTGGCTTCTTGTAGGGCCAAATATGCAGCGGAAAACGTTGCATCCAGTTCCTTTTGAATATTCTTCGAGGAATTGATAAGCTCCAACAGCTCACGGATAAGAATATTACGTTTCTTATCCATTAGCTCATAGCCTTGTTTTGACAATGCTAAGGAGTTTTTTGCAAGAATATAATTACCCTTGGTTGGAAATGAATTTTGATCCATATGCTCACTCCCTTGCTTTCTTTCCGTAATACTTTGCTAATATCTTCGTATCAATACGGTCTAACTCCTCTTTTGGCAGAATTGCAAGCAATCTCCATCCAATGTTTAATGTATCTTCAATGGAACGGTTATCTTCTTTTGTCTGAGTAACAAACTCTTGTTCAAACGCTTTACCAAAGGCAAGATATTTTTTATCGAGATCTGATAATTCATCCTCACCAATAACGCTTGCAAGCGCTCTTGCTTCTCCAACATGAGCATAACAAGAGAACAACTGATTTGCTACATCCTGATGGTCTTCTCTTGTAAAACCTTCACCAATACCATCCTTCATCAGACGAGAAAGCGACGGTAGTACATTAATCGGAGGATAGATGTTCTTTTGGTATAAAGAACGCTCAAGAACAATCTGACCTTCTGTAATATATCCAGTTAAGTCTGGTATAGGATGTGTAATATCGTCATTTGGCATTGTTAAAATTGGTACCTGGGTTACAGAACCCTTACACCCCTTAACAATACCCGCTCTTTCATAAATGGTTGCAAATTCACTATATAAATAACCTGGATATCCTTTACGGCTTGGAATTTCGCCTTTTGCAGAAGATACTTCACGAAGTGCCTCTGCAAATGAGGTCATGTCGGTTAAAATTACAAGTACATGCATTCCCTTTTCATAAGCTAAATATTCTGCTGCTGTTAATGCAACCTTTGGAGTAATCAAACGTTCAATAACTGGATCACTTGCTAAGTTTAAGTACATAACAACATGGGAATTAGCACCGCTTTCCTCAAAGGTACGGCGGAAGAAATCAGCAACGTCATATTTTACACCCATTGCTGCAAAAACAATAACGAATTGTTCGTCACTATCATCACCAAGAGAAGCCTGTGTAACAATCTGAGCTGCTAGCTCATCGTGTGGTAAACCATTTCCAGAAAATATCGGAAGTTTCTGACCACGAATTAAGGTGGTTAATCCATCGATAGCGGAAATACCAGTACGAATGTAGTTTCTTGGATATTCTCTCTGACATGGATTTAGGGGCTCTCCATTTACATTACGTCTCATCTCTGGAATGATGCTGCCAAGTCCGTCTATCGGTTCTCCTACTCCGTTAAATACACGACCGAGAATATCCTCTGACAAAGCAAGCTCCATTGGACGACCGGTAAGTTTGGTTCTTGTATTATTAAGAGCCATATCTTCTGTACCTTCGAAAACCTGAATTACAGCTTTATCTTCATAACTCTCAACAATACGTCCAATTTTTTTTGTACGCTCATCTATCGTAATTTCTACAATTTCTTCATAGGAGGCGTCATTTACTCCTTCAAGTACAACCAATGGTCCATTGATCTCACTTAAGCCAATATATTCAACTGACATCTCTACCCCTCCTTTATGCGTTTGTCTCTATAAAATGCTGATAGAATTTATCAATCTCAGTTTTATAAGTGTCAAATTTTGCGAGTTCTTCATTTCCTACATCGTATTTCATTGAGATGACATGGTCAAAGATTGGATTCTCTCTTAACAATGACATCGGCATATTCATCTCAACCAATGACTTAGCCTTTTCATAAAGGTAAAGGATTACTTCCATCATCTTCATCTGTTTCGCCAAAGGTACATACGTATCGGACGCATGATATGCATTTTGCTGGATAAATCCAAGTCGGATAACTCTAGCGATTTCTAAGGTTAATTTCTGATCATCCGGAAGTACATCACTACCAATTAACTTAACGATTTCATTTAACTTACTTTCCTCTGTTAAGATACGTAAGACTTCATTACGGTAATCCATGAAATTACTTCCGACATTTTTCGCATACCATGGTGTTAGATCTGTCAAATACTCACTATAACTCGTTAACCATTGAATTGCTGGGAAATGTCTTGCATAAGCAAGAGATTTATCAAGAGCAAAGAAGCAACGAACAAATCGTTTTGTATTCTGAGTTACTGGCTCCGAGAAATCACCACCCTGAGGAGATACAGCACCTATAATGGATACACTACCTTCTGAACCATTTAAGTTTTCTACATAACCAGCTCTTTCATAGAAAGAAGATAATCTGGATGCCAAATAAGCAGGGAAACCTTCCTCAGCAGGCATTTCTTCCAAACGACCTGATAACTCACGAAGAGCCTCTGCCCAACGTGAAGTTGAGTCAGCCATAATCGCTACATGATAACCCATATCACGGTAATACTCCGCTAATGTTATACCAGTATAAATACTAGCCTCACGTGCTGCAACTGGCATGTTCGAAGTATTGGCAATCAGTACCGTACGGTCTAAAAGAAGTTTTCCTGATCTAGGGTCCACTAACTTAGAGAAGTCCTCTAGTACCTCTGTCATCTCGTTACCACGTTCACCACAACCGATGTATACGATAATATCCGCATCAGACCATTTAGCTAGCTGATGCTGAGTCATTGTTTTACCAGTACCAAATCCTCCAGGAATTGCTGCTGTACCACCTTTTGCTAATGGGAACAAGGAATCTAGAATTCTTTGACCCGTTACTAAAGGCATACTAGCTGGAAATCTCTTTCCAATTGGTCTTGGAATACGAATTGGCCACTTCTGTGTCATCGTAAGATTTATTTCTTTTCCATCTCTATCCTTAATTACAACGATAGTATCTTTTATGGTGTATTCGCCATCGGATACAACAGAGATTACTTTACCTTCCACGTTCGGAGGCACCATTACTTTATGAGTAATCGCAGGAGTTTCTGGTACTTCAGCGATTATTTTTCCCCCATACACAAGCTCCCCAGGAGCTACTGTAATATGTGTCTTAAACAATCTCTTTTCATCAAGGGAAGGAATATTAACACCTCTCGAAATAAACGCTCCAGACTGCTTTGCAACCTCGCTTAAAGGACGCTCAATACCATCAAAGATATTACTAATGATACCTGGGGCTAACGTTACGGAAATTGCGCTTCCTGTTGAAGTAACCTCATCTCCCGGACGTAATCCCGTAGTCTCTTCGAAAACCTGAATCGTTGTCATTCCTTTTTCTAGACTGATAACTTCACCAACTAGATTTTGTTTTCCTACTAACACCATTTCAGCAATACGAAATGGCTGTTTCCCTTTTACATAAACAACAGGACCATTAATTCCTGTAATTTTTGCTATTTCACTCATGGAAGCTGCCTCCCTTCAGAGCAAAGCTCTCCTTCGCCTCTTCCCACTTACTTAAGAAGGATTCATTAATTACCACGTTTTTATCTGGTATTACAGCTCTGGTTCCACCCCAGAAGTCTGTTGTACTGATTTCAATCGTGATATTAGATTCCTCTCTTAACATGGCAGCCTTATCTGCATCCGTACTGTTTAGATATACTGTAACGGAATGATCTTTGGCAAAGTCCTTCGCTTCCTTGATTTGTTTTTTCAACAGTTCCACATATTCTTTTGTTTTCATAAACTCGAAAAGACTTATTTTTACCTTTGAAAATAGGTCTTCTGTTATTACTGTGCTTCTGTCTTTAAATAAATGACGAATCTCTAATGTTTTTAAAGCAAGGGCAGTATTTTTTTCACGCACTAAGCGTTCCATCTCTTCTTTAAGATAATTATCTGCCTTTCTTCTCACATCTTTTTTATGCTGCTCCAATTCCTTTTCAAGGAGTAGCCTATAATCTTCTACCATAGCTGTATTCTGAGCAGTAGCATTGTCAACTGCCATGTTATAGAAGTGTTCTGCTTTTTCTTTGATGTTCATAACAGACTAACCTCCTTATAATTTTAATCCAATTGCCTGACTTACATAGTCCGTGATAAAGTTAGGATTTCTACCTGTACCATGGCGGTCTGGGATCTCGACAATTAATGGCAAACGGCGATGTAGCTTAACATCATTTATAATATCAGGAAATTCTTGTTCAAGTTTCTCTGTTATTAAAATGATTCCAATAGACTTATCTGCAACTGCCGCTTTTAACTGCTCCTCCAGATGGTCTTTCGAGTGAATTACAACGCCTTCTACCCCAGCCAAACGCATACCAGTATAGGTATCCACATTATCACTGATAAGAAACATTTTCATTTATTCCACCTCTTTATTGGGCCTTGCTGTTACCAAGTCTAAGCATTTAAAATCATGAAGGAAATTAACATACCATAAAGAGCAACACCTTCTGCAAGAGCAACGAAGATTAATGCTTTACCCATAATCTTGGAATCTTCACTTAATGCACCAAGAGCTGCACTAGCTGCACTAGCTACGGCAATACCAGCACCGATTGTTGACATACCTGTTGATAATGCTGCTGCAATAAAACGTAAGCCATCATTAGCTACTGGAGCAGCACCTGCTGCCGCTTCTGTTGCTGCTGCCATTGCAACTGTACTGGAAGCGCTATGAAACATAAGTAAAGAACCTACAACTACTGTTGCAAAAAATACAAAAATTTGAGAACCTAAAACCCATTTTGTTGTTTTTTGCTGTTTCTGTTTTTTAAACAACATATATCCAATTGGTAAAAAGAAATTTAATACTAAAACACCTGCTATAATATAATTTGTATACATACACTAACACTCCTTTTTTTACGAGTTTATTGGCTTATTCGCCACCACGTCTTGCTTTGAACTCTTTTCCTGTTCCTAGATCGGAAGAGCG
>DPVV01000226.1 GCA_003526525.1 Lachnoclostridium phytofermentans
GTACATATATAAACATTATAGAAAGTTACTTCAGAAACTCTATTATTATTTCTAAAAAAGTTATATACTTGTTTTAAAAAGAGAAGTAAGTTTTATCCAAGATGGTATTAAAAATTTATAAGGAGGTGCTTTCATGAAGCCAATAGTTTTAGGAATTGCAGGGGCTTCAGCAAGTGGAAAGTCAACATTTTGCGATATGTTGATAAAAGATTTATCTGATTTAAAGGTTACTGCAATTAGAACAGATAATTATTTCAAAGAAAATTTACCAAAGATGGTATCACCAACTTCAAAAATTGAGTATGATGATTACAATCATCCTGAAAGTGTAGACTACAACAAAGTGATAGAGGATTTACATACTCTTATTCAAAGAGGAAAAGAAAATGACATTATTATCCTTGAAGGCATTATGATACTTTACTTTGAGGAGTTTAGGAAGTTATTGGATTTAAAGATATTCATTGATTTAGATTCTGATGAACGGATGTATAGAAGGATTAAGCGAAATATGGCTTTATGGGGACTAGGTATGGAGGAGGTAGCTGAATATTTTCTTGATGCCGCTAAACACAGGGAAAGAGAATACGTTCTATCAACCAAAATGTTTGCTGATATTATAATAAATGGAAATAATCTTGAACCATACCCTCTAGAAGTTATAGCAGGCTGGATTAGAAATAAAGTTAACAAAAACTAATTTTCAAAGTAAAGAACGTAAAGAGGAGAGCAAAAGCTCTCCTCTTTCTCTGTTTCTATATGTTCAGTTTTATTCACCAAAGCGTATCGTTTTGTACATTGTCATAGATAAATTATGATATAAAATAGAAGTGAAACCCAAAGTTGTGTAACAAAGTGCAATCTTAATAAAAAGGAGCGAATTTGTGCAAAAGGAGAAAATACTTGAAGTAAACTACTATGAGGATTCATGCCTCTTTGAATTAAAAAATGAAAATATAAGCTATATTATGAGTATCTTGGAGAACCAGCAATTAGGGCATTTATATTTTGGAAAACAAATCAACTGTTCTGGACTTTTAAAGCAGTCGTTACAACATAGGGAAAGAGGGGTACAGTCCTGTGTATTTGAAGGAGATATCACTTTTTCACTGGAAGATACTCCAAGGGTATACCCAGAATATGGTACTACTGATTACAGACATCCTGCTTATCAGATAAAAAATAAAGACGGGAATACAATCTCTCATTTAGTTTATAAATCACATAAGATTTTCGATGGAAAGCCTAACTTAATGGGACTTCCTGCAACCTATGTAAGAGATGATACAGAAGCTAAAACACTTGAAATAACATTAGAAGATACCTATCTTTCTTTGGAAACCATTCTGAAATTTACAATCTTCCGTGACTATGATGCCATTACGAGGAGTGTTGAATTTAGGAATCATGGGGATGAACTGACTATTTTAAATGCTCAAAGTACTTGCATTGATTTTTCAGATGCAGATTATGTTATGTATCATTTGGATGGTGCCTGGGCAAGAGAGCGTCATATCACCAAAAGAAAATTAGTGCACGGTATGCAGTCAATAGAAAGTACATATGGAGCTTCAAGTGCTTTTCATAATCCTTTTCTTGCTTTAGCAAGAGAGGAAGCCACAGAAGTGCAAGGAGAAGTTTTTGGATTTAATTTAATCTACAGCGGGAGTTTTCTAGCTTCAGTAGAGGTAAATGCTTTTGATTTAACGCGAGTATGTATGGGAATCAATCCATTTGACTTTGCATGGCAACTAGAGAAGGAGGGAAGTTTTCAAACTCCGGAGGTTGTTATGGTTTACTCGGATTCTGGCTTCAATGAGATGTCACACACGTATCACTCGCTTTACCGAAATAATCTTGCGCGTGGGGAATGGAAGGATCAGACGACACCAATCTATCTGAATAACTGGGAAGCAACTTATTTTAATTTCAATGAGGAAAAACTAGTAGCGTTAGCAAAAGAAGCGAGAGCCCTAGGTATCGAAATGTTAGTTTTAGATGATGGTTGGTTTGGTAATCGCAATGATGATACCACAAGCCTTGGAGATTGGTATGAAAATAAAGAAAAGCTACCAAATGGATTACATGGACTGGCAAAAAAGATAAATTCCCTCGGTTTATCGTTCGGATTATGGGTTGAACCAGAGATGGTTAACAAAGATAGTAAACTTTACCACGAACATCCTGAATGGGTGATTCAAGTTCCAGGACAGCATATGAGCCATGGAAGAAATCAATATGTACTGGATTTATCCAATCCAGAAGTTGTAGATTATCTGTATCTTCAATTAGTAAGTATCTTAAGTAGTGCTAATATTACATATATAAAGTGGGATATGAATCGTACCATGACAGAAATCGGCTCTTCTTATCTTAAGAAGGAAAATCAAAAAGAGGCAACTCATCGTTATATTTTAGGTTTATATAATTTATTAGAACGCTTAACCACAAGGTTCCCAAAGGTATTATTTGAGTCATGTGCTTCTGGAGGCAATCGTTTTGATGGAGGAATGCTCTATTATATGCCACAGGCATGGACAAGTGATAATACAGATGCAGTCGAAAGGTTAAATGTACAGTATGGAACCTCCTTCGTATATCCACTCCGAAGTATGGCCTCCTATATTTCTCCGAGTCCTAATCATCAGCAAGGTCGTAGTACCAACATTAGGATGCGAGCAGAGGTAGCATACTTTGGAACCTTTGGATTTGGACTGGATATCACTAAGCTATCGGATGAGGAAAAGGAAATCGCAAAAGAGGTAATCGAAGAGGCAAAAAGAAATCGTAGATTAATTCAGTACGGTGATTTTTATCGTTTAGAAAGCCCATTTCAATCGAATTATGTATCATGGCTTTGCACGAATCAGAGTAAAACTGAAGTGATACTTGGCTATTATAAGATATTATCAAAAGCCAATCCAGGTTCTAGGAGAATCAAATTAAGAGGGCTTATGGAAGATAAAGAATATCTTTGTGAAGAAACCAATGAAATTTATTCAGGCAATCAGCTGATGTATTTTGGCTTCATACTGCCAATGGAAGAAGTTAAAGAAGGTGATTTTATTAGCCATATATACCATTTTCATGAGGTTTCATCCATATCTAAAGCAGGTAAAAATATATAAGAAAGGATATATAAGAAAGATAAATAAGGAAGATATATTAGAAAGACAAACCAGGTTTACAACATGGAGGGCTCTTATGACGAATAAGATTATGAAGAAGGAACGAGGAAAAAGAATCTATCTATTAGAAAATAACTGCCTTCAGGTAAAAGTTGTTCCCTCAATGGGAGGAAAGACGATTTCTATCTTTCATAAAGAAAAACAGTTTGAATTGTTATATGACAGAGGAGGAACTCAGCTCAAAAAAAGTAAAAGGGGTGATTCTTTTGAGTCAGGGGAAGCGAGCGGATTTGATGATGCATTCCCTTGTATTGAGGAAGAAAACATAAACTTTCAAAATCACAATCTTTGTTACGAAGATCATGGAGAAATATGGACTTCTTCTATGAGTCTTGAAAATGATTCCTTATTGGATACGTTAAAACTTAAGGTACAGGGAGTTCACCTTCCTTATTTCTATGAGAAGAGAATAACGCTTTCAGAAGATACAGTTTCCTATCATTACAAGATTACAAATAAAGGAGAATTTGAGTTCCCTTGTATCTGGGCGATGCATTGCCTTGTGCGTTATGAGGATGATATGAAACTTCTGTATCCAGACCAGGTCTTGGAATTTGAGAATGTTTTAAGAAGTAGAGAATTAGGAGAAGAAGGAACCATTCACCAGAATATGGGGAATAATCAGTCAGAGTTAAACGTGAGGAATATAAATTATAGTTATACGTTCGATAAAGTCCCATCTAAAGAGAGTAAGACAATGTTAAAATATTATGTGAAGAGCGATAGCAAAGAAGGCTTCTGTGGATATGAATATCCAACGAGCGGAGTGCGATGCAGTATTCGATATGAGAAAGAGATGTTACCTTATCTTGGTGTATGGGTGAATGCAGGCGGGTATAGGGGGGAATATAATTGTGCTTTGGAACCCGCGAATGGTTACTATGATAGTATTTCAAAGGCATTAGAGAGAAAAAAGTGTAAGATACTTACAGTAGGGGAAAGTATATCGTTTTCCATTCATATCACGCTTAATACAATTTAACCTCATTAAGGAAGTCCCCGCTTCTGTAAGCGTGGGTAAGAACTTGTTTCAGCAGGAGTTCAAGCTACTGTTGAAATGCCACGTAGTGGCAATGAGGTAGAG
>DPVV01000225.1:0-8772 GCA_003526525.1 Lachnoclostridium phytofermentans
TGAACGGATAGTTTTCTCTGCACCTAGAAAGCTTTATTCAATCTACGCCCTCGAAAGCTAAAAAGACACTTAATAAAAGGCCTCAAACCACGTAGGTTCAAGTCCTTTTGTTAAGTGTCTGAATGGTGAAGGTGAATTCTCATATAGCCGTAATTTACATCTTATTTCTTCGTTTTACTACCCCTGAATAAGGATGATCACCTGTTCCCATTGAACTTTCAATTAACTCTCCCGATTCTATCATCGCTCGTATTCTTAAGAATAGCCAACGGTCACCTACACCTGGTATTTGGCTTAGTGTTTTACCAATAAGTTGTGCAACTTTTATCTCTCCATCCGATAGGTTAGATCGAAGTGAGAAATCATAAAAATCAACTGGCACGCCAATAACACATCCATTTACTATCGCACGTAAAGGAGCATTTTCACTCATCAGGTCACACCATATACCTGCATAGACTCTTCGCTGTAATTCACTTATCGGCTCCTCATAACCGGCAGGGCTTTCGCCAAAGGCAAGTTCAATCATATGACATCTACCTTCTTTCTTGTGTGATAAAACTCAAAATTGCCGCACTCTCCACAGGTAAAGGAGAAACTTTCTTATTAGTAACATGATGTGTCGCCGCCTGCTCTCCAAATATCAATCGTCTGTTTGATAAAAGTTTCCAGTCCGGTATTTGAAATATCAATCGATTTTTTTATACGAATACAGCCTTTTCCGCAATTAAATTTCTCCAGTAATATATCTGAATTCTCCACTTTTTCTATTGTACCTACATATAAACTAACATAAGATTTTTGAGCATTCAAATAAAATATTTTTATTAACTCATTGCCATAGCATAACATTTTATAATGGATGCTTTCCACCAGCTCAGGAGCATATTCCAAAATGATACGTCTGATATCTAATAACTTCTCTTTTCTCCAATCATTCTCTAGTAATTTCAAATATTCCTCCGGGGTTTTTGCTTCATACTGCATTATTATTCTCCTGTCATGATATTTCCTTTATATTCTACATTCCCACATCAATTATTCTTTACGTTTCTATTTTTCATTCCTGACAAATATTTTATTTTCTACTATTAAATCCTTTCCTCAAATCACCAAAATTGAGAAGGGAGTCTTCCAACGTTCTTCTTTATTTTATCACCTTCTTTGACAACCATACACCTGATTGATATCGTAAATAAAAAATCAAAGCCCGTACCGCCCATTCAAATCCCATGCAGATCCAAACGCCCTGCACACTAAAGCCAAGTTGGATTGTAAATATAAAACTAAGACCTACACGGACAATCCACATTGTAATCAGAGAAACCATGGAACTAAACGTAGCATCCCCAGTTGAACGAAGTACACATCCTTATTGAACGCAGTAAAAAAATGAACGGAATAAACCAGATGATGCTGACAAAATATCTTTGGCAGCAAATGGATTACTAAATTTTTTTCATAAGCAATTCAAAGCAGATAGTGAATTTATCCTTTTCAGATTTTATATCATTCATACTAACACTTAATGTTGCTCCCATTTCTTCTGCTAACGATTTTGCAACTGTCAGACCTAAGCCAGTACCACCTTGATTTCTGGAGCTGTCCTGCATATAAAATCTATCAAACAAATGAGGTACATCATCTTCTGAAAGTATTCGAGTATCATTGATAAAAGAAATTGAAATATTCTGCTCACATTCTTTTATCGAGATACAAAGATATGTGTCAGCATACCTGCCAGCGTTTTGTAACAAATTAAGAAATATTCGTTCTAACGCTGATTCTTCCCCCAATACCCATAGTGGGTGGTCTGGAATATCTATTTCTATCTCTAAATGAGCTTGTTCTAAAATTTGATAATTTCCCATGAGAGATTCCCTTAAAGTTCTGGAAGCATCAACATTGTCTAACGGTAATTCATAATCACCTGCATTTATACGGGAAAAATCATAAAACTGTGTAACCAGATTCTTCATGATTTCAGCTTTATGCTCGATAATGTTTAAAGTTTCTGACAGCTCTTTATTTACTGTAATCTGGTTGTTGTCAGCTTTTTTAATGAGTTTTAAATAACCTAGAATTACAGTTAAAGGAGTGCGTAAGTCATGGCTAATGTTTTCAATTTGCCGTTGAAATTCCTTTTCTCTTTTTTCGTATTTTTGGCGTTCCCCTCGTATTTCTTCTAAGGTGTTATTAAAAGAAGACAATAATTTTCCTAAATGACGGTTTGGTATTGGCAAATCAAGAATCTGGTTTTGGGTAAGGTCTTGTTGTATGTCGTTTAATTCATTTGTAATCTCCTTAAAAGCATAGAGGAGTGAAAAATAACGAAAAGCAAAATACCCACCTATGATAACAGCTATTACAATTAAAATGATATACAACATTTCTTCTTTCCTCCCAAACCAGACCTAGAAATTACAACTCTCTTTTTCTCAATAATACTACACCCGATAAAGAAAAAACAATAATTCCAATGATACCGGAAATTATACACTTTGCCATTCCCTCGGATGTTCCCCATGCGGTAATGCTCTGAGACATATTGACAATCATTCCACTTGTTCCAAAAAAATTCTCCGGCATCCACATAGCAATATTATAAATAACATCAAAGCGAAGCCCTAAATAAAAGAAAACTTTAGGGATAATAAACCAAATAATAAACCAAACAATAATTCCAGTAGAATCTTTCCCAAACGCTTCAATGCAAACAATTCCAGAAATTAAACAGGCGACAGCTAATAAAAATACGGCTGGAATTTCTGTCAATAAATCTGTCAGATTTACCGGACCTGTATGTTCTAATAATATAATCGCACTTACGATATAAACCGCCAACACGATAATCAAAGAAACAATAGCTGAAATGGCTGCTACAATACATTCTCCAGCAAAAACTTTTGTTCTGGGAATACCAAAAGCAATCGTATTTTTCAAATTACCATTTTTTCTGTTTCCCTCATACAAAATGATTCCAACAACTGCACCCATGGTACAAAATATCATTGGATTAGCCACCAAATTTGAATAGGAAAATGATGTTGTATTATACGGGAAACTTGCCCCGTCCATTTTACCAAACCAGGCTAATACAGCGTTTAGTAAAAAAGATAAGCCAGCCAAAATTGCAGTAAAGCAATAAATACCCTTGCTATGTGTTACTCGATAGATTTCACTTTTCACATAATTCATCATTTTCCATCACCTCTTTTCTTTAATTCCATATAGTAATCTTCCAAAGAAGATTGTATTGTTTTCATACCAGTGATATAAATGCCATTCTCAGAAGCCAACCTACTATAGACCTCCGCTTGTTCCTGTGGTTTATAGATACGAACGTTGCTTTCTGGAAGAACCTTATAATTTTCTTTTGGAAATTGCTTCTCCAATAAAACGGAATACTTTTCAACGTCTGATACTTTAATTTCAATACAATCTGAACACTTCTCATGCAATGTATGGGACGTAATTTCTTCAATCAATCTACCTTTACTTAAAAAACCGAACACTGTAGCAATTTGTTGAAGTTCCGATAGTATATGGCTTGACAGTAATATTGTAATATTCTTTTCTTTATTTAATCGGTGGAGTAAATTACGAAATTCAATAATTCCGCTAGGGTCTAATCCATTGATAGGTTCGTCCAGTATTAAAAGCTGTGGCTCTCCCATCATAGCAATCGCAAGCCCTAATCTTTGTTTTTGCCCTAATGAAAGATTTTTACATTTACTTTTTCTCTTTTCTGCAATACCTGTCAACTTTAACATCTCTGCTACTTTTTTTGTATCGAGAATCCCTTTTTGAATACAGTAATACTTTAATGTCTGTTCTACCGTCATGTTTGGAAAGAATCCCGGCTGTTCAATCATACAGCCTATCTTTTTGCGAGAATTTTCTAATTCTTTTTCTTCGTATTTCCCAAAAAGGCGTAATTCTCCCTCTGTTGAAAAGCTGTGACCAGCTAATAATTTCAATAATGTGCTTTTTCCAGCCCCATTATCACCAACAAGTCCGTAAATGCTTCCTCTGCTCACGTGAATGTTTACATGGTCTAATGCAAGGAGAGAACCGTATGCTTTTGTAATTTGCTTTGTCTCTATGACATATTCATTCATCTGTCTACCCTCATTTTCTAAAAATGCGTTTGCCGATTATGGAATTTCCTCATCGATAAACGTATCGTACCACATAAACTTTTAATAAGTCATAAAGAACTTTTAAAGAAGTCGTAAAGTTTTTCATTGGAGCTTGAACCCAATCCCATATACTGTCTGAATATACTCTTCCTCAGGGTCATTCTCTTTTAATTTCTTTCTTATATTGCTGACATGGACATTGACCGTATTATTTTCTCCGTAATACCCACCATGCCATACCAACTCGTACAGACTTTCTCTGGAATATACTTTTTCTGGATTTTGCATTAGCAGGAAAAGAATATCATATTCATGTGCAGTAAATACAAGTTCTTTTTCATCAACCATTACTTTTCGTGATTGAGGGTATAACTTCAATTTTTTATAATTCAATATTTTTTCAGAGCCACTTTCTTTTCCATTACGTCTTAAACTTGCTTGCACTCTTGCAAGAACTTCCTCCGGCTCAAATGGTTTTGTGATATAATCGTCTGCCCCGTTCTTTAACAAAGATACTTTATCGCCCAAGGAATTTTTTGCAGAAAGTATCAGAACAGGAATATCGTAATGTTTATTCTCTCGAATATCTCGTAATAATTCTTCTCCCGACATACCCGGAAGCATGAGGTCAAGTAAAATAAGGTCTGGAACCTCTTTTTCTAACAGCAGTTTTGCTTCCGTACCTGAAAAAGCCTGTATGGTCTGATAATTAGCTTCTTTTAATATCTTAACCAGCAATCCGTTTATATCCGCTTCATCTTCCACGACCAATATTTTATATTGCATTTTTCTCACTTCTTTCTGAATGTTATATGCTTAAATTTATATTCATTATAAATTTGGCAAAATAATAATGCAAGGTAAATGATATATAAGGTGCATTACAAAAGCATGTGATTTACAGCATTAGAAAAGACACCCCATATATTGAAGTGCCAATTCTGATGCAACAGTAGCTAAAGTAAAGTTATACCAACGCGATTACAGCCTTATTATTACCCTTGGTCAGGCTTACTGAATATTCTTTTCCATTAATATTTAGCTTATAGATACCATAGAATCCACGGAATCGAAGTACCCCATCAATCACTTCAACTTCTTCTTTTGTATGCCAGGTTTTATGTATCAACTCTTGTAGCTTTCTATATGCAGGTTTTGGAGAGAAATCCTTTCTCACCAGCCCTCCATCTACTTGATTCCACGTATAATTATCAAGTAAATCCCAATAAGAACACTCATACACATTAGAATGAGCAAACATTAACTTATACATTTTTTCCAAAAATATAGCCTGGGTTTCTTCTGTCATCATAGCATCGACCGCAGCATCCGTTTTAGCCAGGCCTAAGCCCATATCTACTGTAGGGTCGTCCGTCATGCACTCATCATAACTGCGGGAAGGATTTTTTGAACATGCTCCTATCTCTGTGAACTTGATTTTCTTACCATACAAAGATGTCAGATGATCAAAGTGATTCCATAACTTTTTATAGAATAACAAAGACTCCGCATTATAATATTCAAAGTAACCTCTTATACCCAGATAATCAACATCCGCTCCATAAAGGTGTGCATTTTTAATACCCTTTTCATAGAATTCAGGATGAATGGTATAGCCACCATTATCTACGAGCTGCGCGGAGGGATCAACATCACGTACCCATTTATAAACAAGGCCTTCATTTACCTTAAGAGCACCAACCTCCTGGATCCCAGCATAAGCCTCATTCACAGGATGCCAAAAATCTATGTCATCTTTGTAGGCTTCCACTAACTTTTTGGTATGTCTCTCCAGAAACTTAAGTGCTTCCTCCGGTGTACAGTGATGAAGAAAATCAGGTGAAACATCATTTCTTGGATATAAGACAGCGTGTGCTGTTATTTTATGGTTCAGCTCTTTTGCACGCTTAATCATATTCTCCATTGGTCCATAGCCGTTAACTTCCTTTTTGTAAGTCCACTGACCCTCTAGCGGTTCCAGTACCCGCCAGCCAAACCATAAGGTTGTGGCATTAAACAATTCACCAATAAGCTTCCAATACAGCTCCGCCTCGTTACTTACCCCGCAAGCGAGCGCATTTGTCATACTGATATGTCCATTCGGGCATATGCCAAAGGTGAAATCATGATCTGTTTGTTCTACAGAAATCTTAGATACATTAGACAACTCACCTAATTGATCTAAAAACAATACTTCAAAATCTCCTTTTCGGTTTTGTTCAATTTGAGCATCAAGGAAATTGTCCAGTTCTGCCAACGATGCAATGTTTTCAATATGATTCATCAATCTTCTCCTTAATCACTATCCAAAGCTGCTGATATACTCTTTTATCGCTCCTAGGATACTTACTCTTCTCTTCAATTTTAATCAGATCCGTCCGGATCTGCACCTTCTACTGCTTATTTGTTAAACTCCCTAACCTTCTCTGCCTTTATATCTATGATCATTATTTCAATTCAAACATAATTCTTATATTAATTTTGTCAATTCAACAAATACAAAACCATGAGGTTTTATGGAATGCTCAAAGCTAAACGCTCCATCCGCTTCAATGTATTTTATACCACCTTGAGGTTTCATATTACTTTGTAAAATTTCCTTTTCCTCGAGATCAATATTTTCAGGAGCACCGTTCTTTACCCACCAATCAAAAACCGATCCAGTATCTCGATCAAATTTGTACGTGGTTACCTTATACTCTCCCGCAAGGTTCACTAATTTAATATTAAAATATAGTTCTTCCTTCTGCTGGAATATAGAATATCTGTCATAAAGAGTTAAAGCTGATCCATCTCCAGCCGAAAATGCCTCGTTGTAATGAACGTAATTCCATGCCAGGATCTGAATATTATCCTCGCTTCTTGTCACGATAAAATCTTCACCTAATTCAATCACTTCGCTTCCAAGCCGGGACAAGAAATAGTAACCGTGGTATGCCGGTTTTTCTAATCCTTGCTGAGTTAATAATCCGAATCCACCATGAAAAACACTTGATGCGGCACCATTTTCCTCAAATACATCGGTAAAGGTCCAAAATCCTAACGAATTCGTAAGCTCCATACAATAGAGATTATTTTGAATAATAAAGTTTGCCATAAATGCCGTATCATGAACCAAGTCTCGTGGACTAGGAGATGAATTCCATTCGGTAATATGAATCTCTGCATCCTTGAAGGCGGAATTTGCAACTGTACGTTTTAGCCAATCCAGGGAACGATATGTTCCCTGCTCATCCCGGTATGTATGGACCGGATTGTCAATAAGAGGCCATTCATTCGGATATGGATGTGTGGAAACAAAATCCACACAAACATGATTCTCTTCACAATAGTGAAGGAAATCTTCCACCCAAGGTGCATTATCACCGATAGCAGATGCAGAGCTCGCCGGTCCACCCACTTTTAATCCGTTATGTATTTGTTTTATCGTTTTTACCGTTTCTTTGTATAATAGAAAATATTGCTCCTGAGTGCCTGACCAAAATGGTGAAATATTCGGTTCATTCCAAACTTCAAAATACCATTTTAAAACTTCAGACTTACCATAACGATTCATACAATGACGAATAAAACTATCAATCATCCTACACCATTTCTTATAGTCTGCCGGTGGTGTTACATTGCCCTTCCACCAAAATACGTTTTGATTTCCGCTTTTCATTTTTTCCGGTGTAAAACCTAACTCTACAATCGGACGAAGTTGCTCTCCTAGCAAGAAATCAAATACCTCGTCAACATAATGCCAGTCATACCATGCATTTCCATTCATGTCCTCATTGTAAACCATCATTTCATCATTAAATAATCCGTGAAACCTTATGTACTCAAAGCCTATTTCCTTTTGAATTTTTTTCAATTGCTGCTGCCAATCCGCTCTTAAGACCTCATGCGCTCTTCCCGCACAGATTAGTTTTTTCCAAATCGGTTTGACCTTATTCCCATTTTTTGTTATATCAACAACTTTCTGCATCGAATCCCCTCCTTATCATCGCTCTATTGGGATATTTAGTTCTTCCATAGACTTGCCATTTTACTTTGTTGTAACGCTTTTCCAATTTTGCATTATCAAATGCTACTTGCATATAACCAATCATGCAATATCTAATAGTTCATTCACAGATGGCATTTTCTTAACTCCCACACAACAATATCAACAACATTGTTATGTTAAATTGTAACTCTTCAAGTAGCTTTATACAAGAAGAATCGACCACAAAATGGTAATTACTCCATTAAAATTAAACGGTACTAAATGCCACTAAGATTGTAAATATATAACCAACTTTCTTATAAATTCCAGTAATCAACAAAAGGAAGTGTCATATATTTTCCACTTCCTTTGTTAATCTATCATCAATTATAAAGTTTAAATATTAATTTACCCAGCTTCATGTCCTGGTATTTGATTGTTAATGTATTTGGTATCTTCTAATAAATCATAACCTGAAATAGTCATACAACCAATTACAGGATCTATTTGGTCATCATCAAATATAAAATAAAAGGTTTGATTATCACCATAATAGCCAGCTTTTTTGCCATCTTCAATAAAGAAAGCTGTACCATATTCTTACTCTGTTATCATCACTTTTGTTTGAAAAGTTTATGCTAAAGTCTAGTCATGTAAGAC
>DPVV01000225.1:8937-15632 GCA_003526525.1 Lachnoclostridium phytofermentans
TGACATTTATCTCCTACAAATGTATTATATTGGTATATTACATTTGTAGGAGATGATACTATGGTTAAAAAAATTAACAAATTGCCTGATACAGAACTAGAAATTATGAAAGTAATTTGGAATAATGAAACACCTATATCAACAGCACAATTGAAAAAATATTTAGATGAAAAAAGGCCATGGAATGTGAGCGCTTTACAAACATTACTCAATAGATTAATTAATAGAGGTTTTCTAAAAAGCTATAAACAAGGAAAACATCGGTGTTATGAAGTTTTAATTGAGGAACAAGATTATATAGCTAGGGAAAATGAAAACTTTTTAGAAAAGTTAAATGGAAATTCAATCACAAGATTTGTCACCAGCCTATATGAAAGCAATGCAATTACAAATAAAGACTTAGAAGAATTGGCCTTATTTATAGAAGAAAAATCTAGGGGGTTATAAACTATGTGTGAGAATCTTTTTATTTCCATAATTGAGATTTCTTTATCCTCTTCCATCATTATTCTTATCTTATTACTTATTGCACCCTTTATTAAGAAGAGGTATGTAGCAAAATGGAGATATATTCTTTGGTTTATTCTCACAATACGTCTAATAATTCCATTTAACTTTACTCTTCCTAACACACCCGTCAAATTGATTATCCCCTCTAATACACTCTCAACTAATCAGCCAATAAATAATCAAAATATTGTTTCACTAACAGAATTGGCAGAAAAACCCCGTAATCAAAATACATCAGAAAGAATTCATAGTTACTCAGTAACAAAAATCCTCTCTTATATATGGCTGATTGGAGCATTACTTTTTATTTTTCGAATAATTATTATATATAGCATGTTTCATAAAAAAATGAAAAGAAACAGTGATATTGTCACAAACGATAAAATCTTATTTATATATAACCAACTATGTGTTGAGTTAAATATAAAAAAACCTAGAATTCGCCTAACTAACAATCTATGTAGCCCTATGATGTATGGGTTCATAAATCCTACTT
Organism: Lachnoclostridium phytofermentans; assembly: GCA_003526525.1. Lineage (GTDB taxonomy): Bacteria > Bacillota > Clostridia > Lachnospirales > Lachnospiraceae > Lachnoclostridium. Next base: position 9,944 of record DPVV01000225.1, read on the forward strand.
TATTCTTATCTGATAAAAATTTCACAAAAGAAGATTTAGAAGTAATTTTAAGACATGAGCTTATTCATTATAAACGGCATGATTTAGTGTTTAAATTCTTACTCACTATTGCAAATGCAATTCATTGGTTCAATCCATTTGTATATCTTATGGTTAAGTCTGCTCATACAGATATAGAGTTTTCTTGTGATGATGAAGTAATTAAAAATTTTGATATGACATACAAAAAACTCTATAGTCAAGCTATTTTAAACTCATTAAAAGAAGAACTAAATAAAGATATAGTTTTATCAACACAATTTAAAGGGGGAAAGAAAATGATGAAACAACGATTTTCTAACATATTGAACACTACTAAAAAACGAAAAGGTAAAATTTCATTGTGTTTCATAACTTTATGCATTATGATCAGCGGTTTACTTGTTGCTTGTATACAAACTAACACTAATGAAAAGGAACCTGAAAGAAATGCAAGTAATAATCGGACAGTTAATACAGGAATTGAAACTTCTCAACAAGAAGACGAACTTGTAAAAGAGAACATCGTTCACAACGTTCTATATGAATATGATTTACTTGGTTTTTCAATTGAACTTCCTGAAGAATGGAATGACATAATAGGAATAAATGTGAATTATGTGGAGACTAGTCCAGATGGCGGTGCGAGAATCGAGGTTTATCACAAGGCATTAAGAGAAACTTCCCCTGATCAAGGTACTTTGTTCTATATCGATCGTTGGCTTGGGACCTGGACAGAATCTGCTCCTCCTCTGCAAGATGGAAAAAGTAGTATAGTCTTACAAACGAATAAATATACCTATATGCTTCGCATGCCAATAGATTCGCAATATAATGAAAATGATAGTGAAATGGTATCTTCTTATAAATCAATGATCTCCCAAATTGATACTATTAAATCAAGTGTTAAAGAGCTAAATACCCGTCGTTCTTCACCAAATGCAGGTTATCAATCAGAAGCTGAGTTTTTAAGCAGTCCAGATGGCATACAATTTAGAGCAACCGCATTTGGGGCAGCAAGGGGAGTATTAACTGGAGATGTAGGTGAACTAAAAAAATATCTGATTAACCCAAGTGATGCAATAAAGATTGTAAATAGCTTTTCTGAATATCAAGTTGATTTAATGAGATTTCAGTGTCAATTTATTTTGGATGCTATAAGATCAGATGATGAAATAGTAACTTCCTACTTATTTACACCAGTTGGAAAGGACGTGGATACGTATATATCTATGGAATTAAAAAAAGTGAACGGTGAATGGCTGGTCGATTGGCTTGGTGCTGAACAATAATTTATACACTAATAAAAGGTATATGTTAGGGAAAAAAATTTTATCCAAGCATATACCTTTTAAATTATTTTCTTTTCTCTTTTTACTTATGCTCTTTCCTTTTTAATCTTCCATTTTATTGCATTTCAAAGGTGTCGGCTATATGTTTCTAGTACCTCAACCTATTGTCCGTTTATCTTCCATTCATTGAATTGAATTTGAATCTCATCTTGTACTTTATCTATTCCATTTTCTTTTAACTTTTGTTGTAATTTAGGTAATATAGCATCCGGATCTACACTACCGGTATAAAGTGGCGGAACAAATTCATTCATCACGGTTTTAATTTTCTCTATTTGAGAGCTCACAGCATCTGAATCAAAATCAAAACCAAACGTTGGTGCCGTCTCTGCCTTCTTATTTAATTCTCTGAACTTCTGCCATTTATCAAGAGGTTCTCCCTCAGGAACATAGGTATTAAATAGCCCACCTTGCACCCAATAAGGAACATCATAACGTTTCATATTGTCATAATTATATCTCATTTTAAATGTATAGACATGATCCAAACCTTCGACACTTCTTAATTCATCCTTACTAGCATTTACTTTATCATAATGTACACCTTCTATTCCATAATTAATCAAATTACGTAAATACTCATCAGTGTTCAATAGATTTAAAAATTCGATTGCTTTTTCCGGGTGCTTTGATGTTCTTGAAATAGCTGTCATGGCACCACGTGCCGAATAATTAGAGATTTTTGATTCCATGATCGTACTTGTCACGACTTCATAACCAAGGTTTCTTGACCATATTCGATCCGCATATGGTTGCCCATCACCCTTTGTTACAAAGCGCTTCACGGTTTTATCATCCGATATTGTGGCAGCATTCCAATTAATATACTTTTTTAAATAGTATTCTCGAAGTGTTCTTAAGGTTGATTTCATGCTTTCTGTTTCAAACAAATTACTAACAATTAAATTATTCGGATCACAGGAATACTCAATGCCCAATGGATATACGATTTCATCCATATAAATCGGAGGGCAGAAATCTTTGGTTAAATATAGCGGAATAACATCCGGTTCATTCTCTTTTATTACTTTTAACCATGGTTCTAAATCCTCTAACGTATGAAGCTGTTCATACGGAATTTGATATTTGTCAACATATTCTTTGGTAAATGTCCACATTGGCATATTTACAATCTCTTTTTCACTCGGTACTGCATAGATTTTTCCATGTACCTCTGCGGCTTCCCAAAACCTTAAATCAATATTCTTCAGCATATCCTTTCCAAATGCAGGTAATAAATCATTAAGCGGCATAAAAGCTCCTTTTTGTGCATTTTGTGAAAAATCATTCGCCCATGAACTCGTAAACATTAAATCAAAAGGCTCCCCAGCATTGATAACCAACTGTGTCTTATGATTGTAATCCACCCATCCAATATATTTAATTTTTATTATGACCCCTATTTTATCCTTTATATAGTCATTGACTGTTCCTAGAACTAAATCACCATCCTCTTGAGGTGCACCTAGTTGATACCATATTAGTTCCACAACTTCATTTTGTTTAGAGATTTCATTCTTAGCATAGACTTCATCCTCACTCCTGCGACTACATCCTATCATGATTACAATTAGTGAAATAATACCTAGTGTTGAGATTATAACCCTTAAGCTATCTTTCATCGTATTCTACCTCTCTCCCGATAACTTTACTTTTTATGTCTTTTCAACTAGTATTACTATACAACTTATTGGAAGTACTAATATTGTTTTAACTCTCTTAATGAAGCTGGTGATGTACCGTAGCATTGTTTGAATTTTCTATAGAAGTAACTTACATCTGGATAGCCAACTTCCTTTGCGATATCATTAATTTTCAGATTGGTATTTAATATTAAATCTTTTGCTTTCGAATTCTTCATATTCGTTAAATATTGAGAAAAAGGCATCCCAACTTCCTTCTGAAATATTTGACCTAGATATGAAGTATTCATACAATACTTTTGAGCCAGTACTTTCAAATTAATATCTTCTTTATAACACTCTCCCAGATCGCTTAAGATTTGTCTAACTACAGGTGTATACTGTGAATCTCCTACATTGATACAGTCTATAATTTCCATAATTTCAATTAAAAAGATCGATTTGATATCAGAAAGATCGTCCGCTCTAAAAAGCTCTTCCATTACTTCTACCAAATTCTTAATGTTATTATCATAAGATAGTTTGAATTCGCGGACCACACGCTGAAGTGATAATGCCAGTTTAATTACTAAATGATATACTGCATCACTTGTTATCTTTTCTTTCTCAATATGATTTCTAAATAAATCATCAATATATTTACTAATTCCTGTTCTATCTTTTGCTAAGATTAACTTATCGATTAAGCTTTCATCCAGACTGATATCTGTAGATTTTCTTCCGCTACAATATCTCTTATCAATACTATTGCCGTAACCAGCTATGATAAGATACTTTTGTAGTTTTTTCGTTTCTTGAAATGCCCCGCTAATACCATCTAAATCATGAAATATAGAACTGATTGTAATAAAGGTTGTAATCTCATAAAATGCCTCTATGTGATACTGCACTTCTTCCATTCTGGTTCTTGCATAATTATAATCCATCTGACTATTTTGAAAGATAATTAGAAATTCATCCTTGTCGTAAATTAAGGTCTGCAAATCTAATTCGATGAATTTTCTCCTGATAAATCTAGTAATTCCCTCTAATTCCTTTTCGTTTCTATCTCTTGGCTTCAATTTTACATTAGCCACAATAGCAAAAGGTTTGTCTATTCGGAGCCCTGTTTCTTTGAAAAAGGTATCTTTATCCTCTTTCATCTGCCCTGATAGAAACTTTAGTAGCTTATGTCTTGTAGCAATTGTATATTTGCTTTCATTATCGATAGTAATCAATTTTTGTACTGTTTGATTTAGCACATCTTGCAGCTTTTCTTCGTTAATTGGTTTCAATATGTAATTTTCTACGCTAAGAGGAATTGCTTTCTGTGCATATGTAAAATCGTCATAACCACTTATTATAATAAATCTAGTTCGTCTATTTTCAGCTCGTACTTGAGAAAGAAATTCTAAACCACTCATCACCGGCATGTTAATATCTGTAATAATAATGTCAACAGCTTCTTTTTCCAACATAGAAAGAGCTTCTTGTCCATTATGCGCTAACCATACCACCTCAAGCCCAAGTTCATCCCAATCAATAATTTTATTAATACCTGCAAGAATAATATCTTCATCTTCTGCAATTAATACTTTATACATTAGATTCCCCCCTAAATGGAATTTTTATTGTTACAATCAATCCATTTGGATTATTATGTCTAATTCCTAGACCATAATCATTACCGTAAGTAGCTACCATGCGACGATGGACATTTAATAAGCCAATTGACCCCTGGCTATTCCCCTCTTGATTCATTTCATTTAACTTTTCAATTATTTGACTCTCTGGCATCCCCTTGCCATTATCTTTAATTTCAATGATTAAATCATCCTCAGCCTCATATATATTGATACTTAATATATTATTTTCATCTTCTAGTCTAATGCCATGAACAAAATAATTTTCTATAATAGGCTGAATAATGAATTTTATGATTGAAACTTGTATGTAAATTTCAGGAAAATTAAATTCAAATTTAAATTTATTCTTGTATCTGAATTCAAAAAGTTCTACATACTTTTTGCAGTAATAAACTTCCTTGGCTAATGTGATTATGTTATCCTCTTTTATCTGACTCCGAAATACCACTGCCAAACCATACAGCATCTTTCCTACTTCTTTATCATCATTACAGATTGCTTGCATTCGAATAGCTTCTAGAGTGTTATATAAGAAGTGAGGATTAATTTGGCTTTGCAAGGCCTGCATTTCCGCAGTTTTTTGTTCTATTTGTGCGATGTAACTTTTCTGTATATAAGAATCAAGATTACAGCACATTTCATTAAAATATTCAGAGATAATATCAAGCTCATCTTCATGTCCAACTTCTAACTGAATATTTAGATCACCTTCCATGGCTTTTTCCATAGCAGCTAATATTTTATTCAACCTTGTGGTAAGCTTTCTAAGACGCCAATTAACGATATTGCTACCAATAAACAGCAATAAAAGCCCAACTAAGACGAACATGATGTAATCAGCAATTGGTATGATGCCGAATTCTTTGTTATCAATATATGTAATATAGTTAATATCCTTTTTATGCTGCCGATAGTATTTAACACCATAAGAAGCCTCAAAATTGCCATTTTCTACAATTGATGCAACATCTTGAAATCTTTCTTGCTCTGTAGCATATAAAATCTCACCAGAGTCCAAATACACTAACATTTTTACTTTGTTGTAACGCTT
>DPVV01000231.1 GCA_003526525.1 Lachnoclostridium phytofermentans
TATGTAGTACAAATGCATTAACTGAAGAGGGTGAGCTTTATAACATTGATGGCAATGGTAGTAGAGTGGCCCCTATGATATATGGTCCAAAACAGGTTATTTTAGTTACTGGAATCAATAAGATTGTAAAAAATATTGAAGAAGCTGAAAAAAGAGTTAGAAATTATGCTGCACCGATTGATGCGAAAAGACTTGGGAAAGAAACACCATGTACCACGTTAGGTTATTGTGTGGATTGTAAAAGCCCGAATAGAATTTGCAATGACTTTACGATTATTCGTGGTCAGTTTATTAAGGACAGAATAAAGGTTATAATCGTCGGGAAGCAATTAGGTTATTGATATCATAAATTTTCTATGTGATATTTTCATAAAAACGAAGGAGGTTCGTGATGATTCTTAGTGTTAGCAGAAGAACGGATATTCCCAATTATTATATGGAATGGTTTCTTGAGCGTTTAAAAGAAGAGGTGGTTTGTATCAAAAATCCATATAACCCTCATCAAATTAGTAAGATTCCATTAAGAAAAGAAGATATTGATTGTATTGTTTTTTGGACAAAACACCCACGTGGATTGATTGAGCATATAAGTGAATTAAATGAATTTATGTACTATATTCAATTTACGTTGACAGGGTATGGGAAGGATATTGAACCTTCCCTACCTGATAAACGTACAGTTCTTATTCCGCAGTTTCTTTATTTAGCAGAAAAACTTGGAAAAGAACGAATGGTTTGGCGTTATGATCCAATTATGATAAATGGGCGGTATACAGTAGAATATCATAAAAAAGCTTTTAAACAAATAGCGACTGCACTGGACGGTGCGACCAATCGAGTGGTCATCAGTTTTTTAGATTTATACCGTAAGATGAAGAAGCGTGAGAATAAAAATGATCCTTTTCGCGAGGTTACGAAAGAAGAGATATATGAACTTTCTAATGAATTCGTAAACATTGCAAAGCAACATCATATGACGGTTATGACTTGTTCGGAAGAAATATCATTAGACTATCTTGGAATAGAGCATGGTTGCTGTATTGATAAATCAAAGATTGAAGAGCTTGTAGGTTATAAGTTAAAGGCAAAGAAAGATAACAATCAAAGGGTAGCTTGTGGTTGTATGCAAAGTATTGATATTGGGAGTTATGATACATGTCCAAGTGGTTGCATCTACTGTTATGCAACGGAGACAAAAGATCATGTGGAAAACAACCGTAAGCGTTATGATATACATTCGGAATTACTTTGTGATTCTATTTCAATCACAGATAAAGTTACGATACGAAAGGTTACTTCTTTTAAGGAATTGTAATAGAATATTTAGGTTTTTACATGACAAAAAAGTACGTTTTCAAAACATTTCTTTGTCATAAAAAATGTTTAACTTTGTTACTATTTTGATTGTTATTCTATAAAATTCATGGTATTCTATGCTTAGAACATCACATTCACAAAAACAGAATATTTTTGATAATTTGCTAGAATTTAGTGTGCATGGGGGTAGCAATGAATAACTTGATGGTAATGTCAAAATTCCTGCTGGGTAAATTACGAAGGGTCTATTTTATGGCTTTGCCAGAAAATAAGCAGGACTTAAAGAGAAGCAGAATGTGGTACACGGTAGGAGATTCTGCGAATCAAACAATGATGCAGCTTGCTGGTGGTACATTTATTGTAACGCTGATGTCTTATGTTGGAATTTCGGATGCTAATATAGGTATTCTAACATCGCTTGCCAGCTTGGCAGCAGTGTTTCAGCTGATGACGATGAGATTTGTTAATAGGCTACCAAAATATAAATTTTATGTTTGCCTTACAGTACTACAAAAATTAGCTTTTTCACTAATTTACTTTATTCCACTGTTTACGTTAAGCGAGCGGGCAAAGGTAATCTGGGTTGTGTTAGGATATTTTTATGCGCAGATTTGTACCCAGATAGGAACACCAGCGAGTCAAGATTGGATAGCAAGTCTTGTACCTAGTCGATTACGTGGACGGTATTTTGCAATAAAAGATTCCGTAGCAGTGTTTGTTGTAGCAACAGTTATGTTAATCGCTGGAATTATACTGGATTATTTCAAAAATGGGCATTTAACCATTGGATTTGTATTGATTGGTATTATGATAGCAATATTAGTTATCGTAAACCTGGTGGCATTCAGTTTTATGAAAGAGCCAAGGCTATCCTTAACAAATGAAGATGGATATGAGATGCATGGTAATTTAGCAAAACGGGCAAAAACAGTACATAAAATTGATAGTAATGATAGTATGATGTCAGAATTAAAATTTGCGTTTGGAAATCGATACTTTCTCAAAGCATTATGTTTAAATTGTTTATGGATGACATCCTTTTACATAGCAGCACCGTTTAACTCTAGTTACCAGATTAAAGAATTAGCATTACCATATACTTTTATTATGATAATTGGGTTTTGTTCGAATCTTTTTCGAATCTTTATTTCACCAAAAGTCGGACGTCTTGCTGATCGATTTGGTATGGCAAAAATATTTAAATATTCCTTACTTGGGTTATTATTAAATTACTTTTTGACAGCTTGTTCACTTCCTAGCAATGCCTATATTATGATACCGATTGCTGCATTTTTCTCTGCGTGTGGGTGGTCCTTTATAGGTATTGGTTTATTTGGAATCCAACTTGAATTCTTGGATGAAAAGAAACGAATGATTCAGCTTAGTCTTTTATCCTCAATTTCTGGTGTTTATGGTTTTCTTATATCTTACCTAGGTGGAAGACTATTAGATTATTTTCAAAGAAACCCTCTTGTCATATTTCAGAGAGAGTTATATGCACAACAAATTTTAAATACAATCGGTGTTGCATTATTACTTGTTACATTTAGTTATACAAAGTTTATGATACAAGGACAATCGCCAAAAAAACAAGGACGGTAATAGAGTCTATTGATTGGTAATCGTAAGTAATAGTAAATATGAAGAATTGTAAATGCAAAGTAATAGGAAACATGAACAGTCGTAATTGTAAAGTAATACAAATTAAGAATAATAAAAAAAGGTATGAAGCCAAGATTCTAAAATGGTTTCATACCTTTTTTAGTTCAGTGTATCTAGCGAAGCTGGATCACTGGGGGATTACTAGCTGCTTGAAATTATAATATCGTTATTTAAAACTATTTTCTTTCATACGATTTAACAAAATTACCCCTATTTTATTTTGATACAATCTATTAACCCTTATTTATTAACTAAATTACTGGATTTCAACTATAAACTTTACAGTACCATCCATATTATCGGTTAGACTAGTAAAGGATTTATAATTCTCACCTTTTTCGATTAAATCATCTAATTTTCCTTGAAATACAGATACTGTATCATTATATTTATTATAAATTTCTTTTATTCCTTCTTCATAGAATTTATTCATTCCATCGGATAATTTCTTTCGACCAATCGTAAGATCACCAACTGCATTAGTCATTAATCCTGTAGAATCCTTTAATTTTGCAGAGCCATTTGTTAAGGAAGAGGTAGCACTTTCTAACTGCGTTACTCCAGTATACAATTGGTCAATACCTGCTTTTAATGCTTTGGAACCGGTATTTAAAGAGGTTAAACCTGCCTCTAAAGCTTTGCTACCAGCTGTAAGTTTTGATAATCCAGTTTGCAATTTTTCCTGTGCATTGTCTGTGGAAGTACAACCTTGATATAAAGTTTCTGCACCTTGAGATATTTGAGTCACAGCTCCATTTAATTTATCAAGATAAGCACTTAATGTTTTACCGCTTGTTATTAGGCCTTCTGCAATTTGACGTTGTGCAGCTGTATTTTTTTCTAAAGCTGCGATAATATTTGCATCAGCATTTGCTGCTTTTAATGTTGCAAGAATCTTTTCATTATTTTCGACAGTTTGTAGTAACTGTGAAAATACTGCATTTTCTTTTACTTTACCATCAACAATACCAGAAACTAATTGCTGTAAGGAAGCGAGATTTTCCTTTAGGGATTTACTTCCTGCAACTAAATTTTTAAACTCTTTGTTTAGGGTAGTAATTCCAGTGTTTGCTTGGTTTAATCCAGCATCTAAGGAGTTAGAACCTTCTAATAGGGCACTAATACCTTCGATAAGAGTATTAGATTTGGAATGTAATTCTTTCACACCACTGATAACCTGAGCTACTCCGTTGGTATATTCCTTTGTGCCATCGAGTAAAGTTGTTACTCCAGAGAAGTATTCCTCTGACTTACCTTGAAATTCGGATAGAGAGCTTGAAAGAGTTGCTGTTCCATCTCTTAATTCCTCGCAAGATTCATATAAGGTATCTATAGAGTCGGATAGTTTCGTTATATCAAGGTCATTATCTAAGTTGACATCGGTTAATAATCCGGTTGTTACTACATTAAGAAACATAATTGGATCATAATTGATAACATCGCAGTTAATTTCAATTTCTTCTGGAATTTCAATGCTTTCTAAATTGAGAGTCTCTTGTACTCCGCTTAATGCTACACCTACAATAATATATTTGTCGCCATCGGATATTACTTTAGCATTCTTTGCAGTCACATTTTTAAACATATCAGTGCTTGCTGTTGTTGTAGATAGTATAGAAAATGGTACTTGTTCTTTATTCTGAAATTGAAGTTTTATTGTTAATGCACCGGATTTTCCAACAATGTCATTTGCGCTAACTTCTTCTCCATCAAGAAAATAAGTTAGTTTCACATCGAATGGTAATTCCTTGGTTGTAGTTCCCTGGTAATAAATATCATTACCGTTTGCTTCCCATGATATGGTTCCATCCGAATTGGTTACGAATACTTCATCACCTTTAATATTTGTAATATTCTCAAGATCAGATTGATCTAGTAGTGCAGAATCGTTATTAAAATTTTTAAGCCAGTCACTTACGATTACTTGTGATACGTCAGCACTGGAATTCATTTTAACATAAACGACTTCTTCTTTTTCTGGCTTCTTATTTTCTTGCTTATTATTTAAGTTAGAAGAAGTAGTAGTACTGATGATTTTATCGATTGTATTATCATTTACATTTGCCTGAGTAGCAGCATAAGCGGTGCCCTCATTTTTAGAAAAGGTAGTACCTACATAACAGATACCTCCAACCATGGCAGTACAGAGTACACAAACAGTTGCTTTATTTAAAATTCGTTTCATAGTTATTCCTCCTTTAATTTGTTTCCTTTTTCGATAAGAAACCAATACTTGTTTTGCAGATAATGCGGTCAAAGAGCATAAACATGGAAGGTAGTATAAAGATAACAACAACCATACTAACTAAGGCTCCTCGTGCCATTAAACCACAAAGTGAACTAATCATATCAATATTCGAATACAATCCAACTCCGAAGGTAGCGGCAAAAAAGCTTAGTGCACTAACAAAGACAGATTTGATGGAAGTTTGATGTGCTATTGTAACGGATTCAATTTTACTCTTTCCATTGTAACGTTCCTTACGATATCTTGTAGTCATTAAAATAGCATAATCTACTGTTGCACCAAGTTGGATTGTTCCAATAACAATGGAAGCAACGAATGGAAGTTGTGTTCCTGTATAATATGGAATCCCCATATTAATAAAGATCGCTAACTGTATAACACTAACAAGAATAATTGGTAGTGAGATTGATTTAAATAACACTAAAATGATAAGGAATATAATAACAATGGACACGATGCTAACAGTCTGAAAGTCTGTATCTGCAATTGTAATTAAGTCCTTAGTTAAAGGCGCTTCTCCTACAACTAGGGAATCTTTACTATATTTCTTTACGATTTGATTAATCTGATCAATTTGATTATTAACTTCATCTGTTGCTACCTTATAGCTAGAGGTTACAATCTCAAGCTGATAATCATCATTTCGTACTGAGGAGAAAAGATGATCCGGTATCATAGAGATTGGTAATGCTGGACCAATAAGCTTATCAATACCTAGTGTCCACTCAATACCATCGATAACTTGAATTTCTGACATGAGTTGATCCACATCTTTTTGTGATAGGTCGGTCTTTAATAGAAGCATAATTGTGGTATCCATATTGTAATCTTCTTTTAATTTATCATTTGCAATTACACTCTTAAGATCTTTTGGTAATGATTCATCGAGGTTATAATACACATCTGTATGGTTATTTCCGTAGATAGCTGGAATCAATAATACAACGAATGCAACAACAAAGATAAGATAGTGTTTCGTAACAAAAGTTGATAGACCCTTTAAATCTGGTAAGAAGTCTCTATGTTTTGTCTTTTCAATCCATTTATCACAAAGAAGAATCATGGAAGGAAGTATAGTTACACAGGCTATAACTCCAAAAACTACACCTTTCGCCATTACTAAACCAATGTCTTTACCAAGGGTGAAACTCATAAAGCAAAGGGCAATGAAACCTGCTACTGTTGTAATGGAACTACCTACAACGGATGAGAAGGTATTTGATATTGCATGAGACATAGCTCTGTCTTTATCGTCAGGGTAACGTAATTTGTTTTCTTCATAACTATGAAGTAGGAATATGGAATAATCCATTGTTACACCAAGTTGTAGTACAGCGCTCAGTGCTTTTGTAATATAAGAAATTTCTCCAAAGATAATGTTACTTCCTAAATTATATATAATTGCCATTCCTATACTGATAAGAAACAAAAATGGAACTAAGAAGTACTCCATGCTAATGCATAAAACAAGCAAAGATAACGCTACAGCTATTAATACATAGATTGGTGTTTCTTGATTGGAGAGGTCTCTGGTATCAGTGACAAGAGCAGACATACCGCTAATAAAAACCTGTTCTCCTGTGACCTTTCTTATTTGACCGATGGCATCCATTGTACTATCCGCAGAAGTTGTTCCGTCATAGAGAACTACCATCATGGTAGAGTTCTCTGAATTAAATGCATCCTTAATCTTATCTGGTAGCATCGAGATTGGGACATCAATCGGGAACACATCATCATACCATAATACATCTTTTACATGATCAATATCCTTTATTTTTTCTTTGAGCTTTACTACGTCTTTATCAGGCATGTTTTCTACGATTACCATTGAGAAAGCTCCGATGCCAAAGTCGTTTACTAAGATATCTTGGCCTATCATCGTCTCTGTGTCCTTTGGTAGGTATGTAAGAACATCGTAGTTAATTCTAGTGCATATCATACCGATAAAAGACGGAATTAGTAGTAGTATACCAAGCACCAAAATTAATTTTTTGTGTTTGGTAACAAACTTACCAAATCTTATCATATTTTCATCCTCCATTCTTTAAAAATGACTGCTGGTCATTTATCATTGATATGTTATAACACAAAAATGACCGATGGTCAATATCGAAGTTTAATTTTAATGAAAACTTAATGAAAACCAAGCTATTGATGTTTCAAATGTTCTGTGCTAGTATAAAGATAATTAATCGGTAGACAATAGTGTCGATAATAATTCCCCATAGATAAGAAAGGGGCTGAGTGCTGATGGGAAGAGTAACGGAAAATAAACAAGCAAAACGAAATTCAATCTTTCATTCTTCGTTTGATTTGTTCCGGACCAAAGGTTTTTTTCAGACATCGATCTCGGATATCGTAACAAAGGCTGGAGTTGCCAAAGGTACCTTTTATCTCTATTTTAAGGACAAGTATGATTTACGAGACAAGCTTATTGCATATAAAGCAGGAACTTTGTTTCATGCAGCTGAACTTAACTTAAGTAAAACAAATATTAAAGATTTTTCGGAACGTTTG
>DPVV01000405.1 GCA_003526525.1 Lachnoclostridium phytofermentans
AAAGAATATAACATAATCTAACAAAGCTTCTACACATGAAACACAAGGTAAAAAAATTGTATAGAAAGCGAGATTCCTATGAGTTTAAAAACTAAGTTTTCAGATCTCTTAACCTCAATGCCACCCTTACCTGAATATCCTCGTCCACTTTTAAAACGCAATAGTTATTATAACCTAAATGGTTATTGGGACTACGCTATTACGAAAAATAATAAGATGCCATCTACCTATGATGGTAAAATACTCGTACCATTCTCACCAGAAAGTTCACTATCCAGTGTAAATAAGCAGCTGAAACCTACAGAGTTTCTTTGGTATCACAGAGTACTTCATGACCCAAGAGTGAATAAAAACGATCGCGTCTTATTACAATTTGGTGCAGTTGACCAGACAGCAGATATCTATGTAAATGATTGTCATCTACTTTCCCATCAAGGTGGATATCTCCCTTTTAGTATTGACATTACTGACCAATTAATAACGGGAGAAAATTCTCTTGTTGTCATGGTTACAGATGTCAGTGATACCTCTTATCATGCTAGAGGTAAACAAAAGTTAGAGTGTAGCGGTATGTTTTATACCGCGCAAAGCGGAATATGGCAAACAGTATTTATGGAATGTGTTCCCTCTACCTATATTAAGAATCTTAAAATTACTCCTGATATCGATACGAACTCTGTTTCCTTTGAATTAACCATAGTAGGTAGTGACGATTTTTCCAATATGAAAGATAAAAATACAATCGCTATAAGTAAAGGTTCGGCAAATCCTAATAAAGGCAATCTAATAAAGAAAGAAATTCAAATTGAAGAAGATTTCTTAACAAAAGAGGATTTCTTCCATACTTCATTTACCATAACCTTACCAGAAGTACATTACTGGTCTCCAGAGAATCCGTATCTTTATGACATCTCCATAACCTACGGAAATGATGTTGTAGAGTCCTATTTTGCTATGCGAAAAATATCCATTGGTATGGATCAAAATAATATACTACGCTTATTTCTTAACAACAAACCTTATTTTCATAATGGATTACTAGACCAGGGATATTGGCCAGAAAGTTTATACACTCCTCCCTCTGATGAAGCGATGATTTACGACATTACGATGATAAAAGATCTTGGATTCAACATGCTAAGAAAACATGCTAAACTAGAGCCCTCTCGGTGGTATTATCACTGTGACCGGCTTGGGGTTTTGGTATGGCAAGACTTTGTAAATGGTGGTAGTTCCTATCGCTCCTGGTTTGTCACAATATTTCCAACTATATTCCCTCGCTTTGCTACCTTGATTAAGGATAATTCCTATCGGCTATTTTCTCGAACTGACGAGCCTGGAAAGGAAGATTATCTGTCTGATATGAAATGTACAGTGGAGTATCTTTATAATCATCCTAGCATTGTATTATGGGTTCCATTTAATGAGGGATGGGGTCAATTTGACAGTATAAAAATAACAGAATATTTAAAAACTCTTGATAACACTAGACTAATCGATTCTGCCAGCGGGTGGTTTGATCAAGGTTGCGGCGATGTTAGAAGCCTACACATCTACTTTACCCCAATGCGCTTTCGCCCCAGAAACAGAGCTCTCGTATTATCCGAATTTGGTGGATATACGCTACGAATTAAATCCCATACTTATAGTGAAACTACCTATGGTTATCGCCACTATAAAACAAAGCAGGCTTTAACAGATGCCATAGTATCCGTTTATGAAAAGAAGATTTTCCCAGGCATAGAAAAAGGGTTATGTGCTACGGTCTACACGCAACTCTCCGATATCGAGGAAGAAATTAACGGACTTATAACTTATGATCGAAAAGTTTTAAAGATAGAGAAGAAACGTATTCAAGAGATGAACCATCTTTGTATGAGGGAAGCTTCAAAAATGAGGAAACTTCAAAAATGAAGGGGACTTCAGAAACCACATGTATAAAACAAACGGAATATTCTATGGCAAAAATTAGTTTCCCATGGTAATATTCCGTTTGTATTTTTGTTCACAACAAGGAAAAGTTCACAAAGTGTACTTTTTCATGTTTTCAATATAGCAGTCTTATTAGTTCTTTAAGATCACTGTTTTAGCTTGTTCCAAAGCTTCTATTACCTTATCACACCAAAAATCAAATTCTTCGTCAAGTATCTGGCACTCTTTATGGGATAATACATACTCTATGGTTTCTGCTACTCCTTGATCGAAGCGTTTTGTCGCTACAAAATCAGGAACCAATCGTTTTAATTTTGTATTATTAAAAACTACTGAATTTGCCTTATCTCCAAGTAAGCTACCATTAAAATCATATTCACTGACAGCATCTAAAAAACTGGATGAAACATAATAGGGTTTAAACTCTACTGATAGACTTTTCGCGATACACTGGTATATTTGATTCCAAGTCAATGTTTCATCTGAAGTAATCTGTACACTTTCTCCTATTGCATGTATATTTCCCATTAAGCCAATAAAGCCTTTTGCAAAGTCACTATTATGTGTCATAGTCCAAAGTGATGTTCCGTCACCATGAATAATTACCTGTTTACCTTTTAACATTCGATCGATTACCTGATAACTTCCCTTTCTACCATGTACTCCTAGTGGAACTGATTTTTCATCATAAGTATGACTTGGACGTATAATCGTCACTGGAAAATTTTCTTCTCGATATAATTTCATTAAATATTCTTCGCAACGTATTTTGTTTCTCGAATACTCCCAATATGGGTTGGAAAGTGGTGTTCCTTCATCGATACGGTAATCAGATAATGGTTTTTGGTAAGCAGAAGCTGAACTTATAAATATGTATTGCTTTGTTTTTCCACGAAACAGTCGATAGTCTCTTTCCAACTGCTCTGGAACAAAGGCGATAAAATCTGCTACGACATCAAAATCTAAATCTTTAATTAATTCACTTACTTTCTCTTCCTCGTTAATGTCAGCAATAATTGTTTTAACGTTTATCGGTAAATCCATGTTGTGATTTCCTCGATTTAATACGTATAATTCACAATTTTGCTTTAATAACTCTTTTGAAATTGCCTGACTAATTATTCCCGTACCACCGATAAATAATACTTTCATGCCTAACCTCCTGTTTTACGCTATTTTCTGTTCTTAATTAATCCATAATGATCAGCAACAAACTTCTTTTCCATAAATATCATAACCGCCAGTTTCTGAATACACAAACTAAAACCGAAAATCTGGTACGAATCTCTTTGAATAGATTTCATCATTCCATCTCTCAGATTCAAACTAAACCATCTCCTTTAATATAGCATTTCATATAAAAATATGATAGAATGAATCCGAGTAAAAATCGTATAAATATATTCTTGTATGAGATTATGAAAAGTGGTATACATTTATATAAATTTTAGAAAAGCGGTATAAATAAGTCGCTTAAGCGTC
>DPVV01000406.1 GCA_003526525.1 Lachnoclostridium phytofermentans
GTCGACATTCTAATGCTTGATAAAACTGGAACCATAACCTTAGGAAATCGTCAAGCTAATGAATTTATTCCAGTGGACGGTGTCTCTCCAAAGGAACTTGCAGATGCAGCACAGCTATCTTCCTTAGCGGATGAAACTCCAGAAGGTAGAAGTGTGGTAATTCTAGCTAAGGAACAATTTGGAATCAGGGGAAGAAATCTCTCTGATATTTCAATGACCTTTGTACCATTTACTGCGAAGACTAGAATGAGCGGTGTTGATTATTCTGGTACTGAAATAAGAAAAGGTGCTGCGGACTCCGTAAAAGATTACGTCTTAAGTCATGGTGGTAACTACTCAAAGGAATGTGAAGAGGTAGTAAAAAGTATTTCAAAACAAGGTGGTACTCCATTAGTAGTTGCAAAGAATTTTAAAGTCCTAGGTGTTATTCATCTAAAAGACATTATAAAACAAGGAGTTCAGGAAAAATTTTCTGATTTAAGAAGGATGGGTATTAAAACCATTATGATTACAGGAGATAATCCACTGACAGCAGCGGCGATTGCAGCAGAAGCTGGTGTGGATGATTTTCTTGCAGAAGCGACTCCAGAAGCAAAACTTTCCATGATTCGTGAATTTCAAGCAAAAGGTCATCTGGTAGCTATGACAGGAGATGGTACGAATGATGCTCCCGCACTCGCTCAAGCAGATGTAGCAGTGGCTATGAATTCAGGAACTCAAGCTGCAAAAGAAGCTGGGAATATGGTCGATCTTGACTCCTCCCCAACAAAATTAATTGATATTGTACGTATTGGAAAACAGCTGCTAATGACTAGGGGAAGTCTTACGACATTTTCAATAGCAAATGACCTAGCCAAATACTTTGCGATTATTCCAGCATTATTTATGGGACTATATCCGTCAATTGGAGCACTGAATATTATGGGACTCCATTCTTCTGAAAGTGCTGTATTATCAGCAATTATTTACAATGCATTAATTATTATTGCATTAATACCACTTGCGCTAAAGGGTGTGAAATATAGAGAAGTACCAGCAGGGAAACTGCTGTCCAGAAATCTTTTGATCTATGGTGTGGGGGGAATTATCACACCATTTGTCTTTATCAAATTGATTGATATGGTATTAGTTGCAATACATCTAGTTTAGTGCAGTAACGCCAGGAGGTTATGTTATGAAAGGAACAAAAAGTTTGTTATTAAAATCCATTGGTTTGTTTGTAGCGTTTACCGTAATTTGTGGAGGCATTTATACACTTTTGGTTACCGGTTTAGCACAAATTATGTTTTCGAAACAGGCGAATGGTAGTATGATAGAAGCAAATGGAAAAACGTATGGGAGCGAGTTATTAGGTCAGTATTATACAGAGGATAGTCATATGTGGGGGAGAATTATGAAACTTGATGTGACAACATTTAAAGAGAAAGAAGGGACACCTCTCCTTTATGCAGTTCCATCGAATCTTAGCCCTGTGAGCGAGGAGTATAAACAGTTAGCCCTCGAACGAGTTGAAGAAATCCGTTTCGCGCATCCTGAAATGAGTGATACTAAAATTCCAGTGGACTTGGTCACCTGCTCCGGTAGCGGATTGGATCCACATATCTCGGTTGCAGCAGCGAATTATCAAGTCAAGAGACTTGCAAAAAATAATAATATGACAGAACAAGAAGTAAAGGATATTATAAAGAAATGCACAGATGGTAAGTTCCTTGGAATCTTTGGCGAGGAAACTGTGAATGTATTGGAAGTTAATTTGATGATAGATGGGATAATAAAGTAATGTCAAGGTTAAAAGTTTAAAGGTAAGGTTTGGTATCTAAAGTAGAATTATTTCGAGATTAACACCAAGAACATAATGGGTAAAGGTGAATCGGAGGGAGTATATGCAGGAGGAACGAGCAAATCCAGATGAATTATTAAGACGTCTTTATAGCCAGGGTAAAAATGATACCAGAGGCCAGTTAAAGATATTCTTTGGCTATGCAGCAGGAGTAGGTAAAACATATACAATGCTGGAAGCTGCACATGTTGCCAAGAGTAAAGGTCAAGATGTTGTAGTAGGATATGTGGAACCGCATAAACGCCCTCAAACGGCTAAGTTATTAGAAGGTCTGGAGTGTATACCAGTAAGAGACGTAAATCATAAAGGAATAACTTTAAAAGAGTTTGATTTGGATGCAGCAATCAGAAGAAAACCTCAAATTATACTGGTGGATGAACTTGCGCATACAAATGCTGATACTTGCCGGCATATAAAAAGGTATCAAGACATAGAAGAACTTTTGAAAGCAGGAATAGATGTTTATACTACAGTAAATGTACAACATATAGAGAGTTTAAATGATATTGTAGCCTCAATTACTGGAATCATGGTCAGAGAAAGAATTCCAGATCACGTATTTGACAATGCAGATCAGGTGGAATTGGTGGATATTGAACCAACGGAGTTAATTGAAAGGCTTCACAATGGGTTGATTTATGGAGAAGCACAGGTAAAGAAAGCGTTGGGGAACTTTTTTAGTGAGGAAAATCTAGTTGCAATGCGAGAAATTGCTCTTCGTCGCTGTGCAGATCGTGTTAATAAAATATCTGATAAACAACGAATAGCACAGGGAACGGAGTATTTTACCGAGGAACATATTTTAGTATGTATTTCATCCTCCCCCACCAACGGTAAGATAATAAGAACAGCTGCTAGAATGGCAAATGCGTTTAAGGGGAGCTTTACAGCTCTTTTTGTTGAGACTCCTGATTTCTCAGTACTAAGTGACGAAAATAAAAAAAGTCTAAAAAATAACATGCGTCTTGCTCAACAGTTAGGAGCAACGATTGAAACCGTCTACGGAGACGATATCGCATTGCAGATCTCAGAATTTGCTAGAATTAGTGGAGTATCGAAAATCGTCCTTGGAAGAAATAACGCTAAGCGGAAATATTTTTTTGGAAAACCTTCTTTAACGGAAAGGTTAACTATTCTTGCGCCAAATATGGATATTTACATCATTCCCGATAAAGACGCTGTCTTATATAAGGTAAAAAAATTTAAGAAGCAGAAAGATGCTTTTATAATCTCGGATGTAATAAAAAGTATTGTAATATTAGCGTTTGCCACCATGCTTGGGTTTTTATTCTACGAACTTGGGTTCAGTGAAGCAAATATTATTACAGTTTATATCTTAAGTGTATTAATTACTGCAATAGTGACGACACAAAGAAGTTATAGTCTTGTTTCCTCTGTAGTCAGCGTATTGGTTTTTAATTTCTTTTTTACGATTCCTCGTTATACTCTAAGTGCTTATGATGGTGGATATCCAGCTACATTTTTGATTATGTTTTTATCAGCTTTCATTACAAGCTCCTTAGCTGTTAAAATAAAACAGCATGCAAAGCAAGCTGCCCAGACAGCATATCGTACCAAAATTTTGTTAGAAACGAATCAGTTGATTCAAAAACAAAAGAATAGGGAAGGTATTATTTCTGTTATAGCGAGCCAATTAACAAAACTACTACAAAGAGACATTATTTACTATGATGCTGATGCGAAAGGACTGAAAGAGCCCATACTATATCCTGCAAAAGAAGATGTAGAGGATGGCAATTACAATACGGAGAATGAAAAAGCGGTTGCTGTGTGGGTATATAAAAATAACAAACATGCAGGTGCGACGACCAATACCCTAGGAAATGCAAAGTGCTTTTATTTAGCAGTGAGAGTGAATGAAAACGTATACGGAGTTCTTGGTATTGCGATGCATGGGGAGTCCTTGGATGTCTTCGAACATAGTATCGTTTTATCTATTCTTGGGGAGTGCGCGCTTGCACTTGAGAATGAAAGAATTAGGAAGGAACGAGAAGATGCGGAGGTTCTTGCAAAGAATGAGCAATTAAGAGCCAATTTGTTACGCTCTATCTCCCATGATTTACGTACACCATTAACTAGTATCTCTGGTAATGCGGGGGTTTTACTTTCAAATGAAGATACGCTATCCGTAGATAAGAAACGAGATCTTTACAATGATATTTATGATGATTCTCTTTGGTTAATAAATCTTGTGGAAAATTTACTTTCTGTAACTCGCATCGAAGACGGGACAATGAGTTTAAGGCTTACAACAGAACTGGTGGAGGAGGTAGTGACAGAAGCTCTTCAATATATAAACCGAAAAAGTGCAAAGCACACCATTAAAGTAATTCAAGAAGAAGAGATACTTCTTGCGAAAATGGATGCCAGACTTATCATACAAGTCATCATTAATATAATCGATAATGCAATAAAGTATACCCCAGCGGGTTCCCATATTATTCTGACAGTAAAAAAAGAAAAGCCGTATATTATATTTGAAATTGCTGACGATGGAAATGGACTTAGTAAAGAAGCCAAAGACAAAGTGTTCGATATGTTTTATACTGCGAATACAACAGTTGCAGATAGCAGAAGGAGTTTGGGGCTAGGACTTGCACTATGTAAATCAATCATTACAGCACATGGAGGAGAAATATCAGTATATGATAATATCCCAAAGGGAACGGTTTTTCGTTTCACCATACCAACGGAGGAGGTAAACTTACATGAATAAATCACTTATATTAGTTGTTGAGGATGATCAAGCGGTACGGAACTTAATTAAAACTACGCTTGAGATGCACGAGTATAAATATCAGACAGCGGTAAATGGAGAAACCGCCATTATAGAGGCGATTTCACATAATCCTGAAGTGATTTTACTTGATTTGGGACTACCGGATATGGATGGAACGGAGGTTATAAAAAAGATACGTTCTTGGTCTAATGTTCCGATCATCGTAATTAGTGCCCGGAGTGAAGATGGAGATAAAATTGAAGCACTGGATGCGGGAGCAGATGATTATCTAACCAAACCATTTTCGGTAGATGAGCTACTAGCAAGACTTCGTGTAACATTTCGAAGGTTAAATTACATTCAATCAATTTCAGAAGGTGAGACCTCTGTATTTGTGAATGGAGATTTAAAAATTGACTATGTAGCAGGATGTGCCTATTTGGATGAAAATGAACTGCATCTGACTCCGATTGAATATAAGATGCTTTGTCTGCTCGCAAAAAATGTTGGTAAGGTACTTACTCATACGTATATTACAAAGGAAATATGGGGCAGTTCCTGGGATAATGATGTGGCATCGCTGCGGGTATTTATGGCAACATTAAGAAAAAAGATAGAAAAAGATACTCAGATGCCTCAATACATTCAAACTCATGTAGGTATAGGTTATCGGATGCTAAAGGTGTAGAAAATCCATTTGTGATGTAAAATTAGTTTCTGACGCTTAAGCGACTTATTTATACCGCTTTTCTAAAATTTATATAAATGTATACCACTTTTCATAATCTCATACAAGAATATATTTATACGATTTTTACTCGGATTCATTCTATCATATTTTTAT
>DPVV01000598.1 GCA_003526525.1 Lachnoclostridium phytofermentans
GGGTAAGGGCTATGTGAATAATCCAGTAAAGCAAAGAGTGGCTTAGGATACAACCCTAAGTGGAAACTTAAATACAACCGCTTTATAGAAGCAACCTCTTCAAAATCAGCTTGCTGATTTAAGTGGTGGAGCATTCACTTTGGAATTCGAAAGAAACTGTAGCGCTTTTTCGAAGGATAGAACAAGCAGATACCATTTGAGTGTATTGGTACCATGTCTAGAAACAGATGGCTACTAATGCCAAGAAAAAGTCCTAGAGCAATACTTAAATTAAATTGAAGAACGATAATGCTGGTTAAAAATAAAAATAGAAAGCTATGAGTAAGAGTTCTGTGTTTGATTGGTAGATGAAAAATTGACCCAAGAAAGCTCTTCTTATGGTCGATATCTGGCAATAAGGAACCTAATACAGACCCAGTGATATAATCAAATGATCTAATGGGTAAATCCAAGTGATAAGTTTTATTACAATAAAGTAGTATGCCTGAGATGGCCAGACCACCAATAATATGTGTTTTTCCTTTCATAAAAATTCCTCATGTCTAACAATTCTAGTGAAACTCCCATGCAATGATAAGTAAAATCGAATAGCTAAAAATAAAAGGCTTCACTCGTACTGAGTAAAACGTAGTTGTATCCCAACAAGTGCTATTGTAGACATAATTTATCTATAGAAGTAACTGTGTGAATATGGTATAGAAAAACAACCTAAATTTCTAGTGGAATATTATGGGACAAGTGAGCATATATTAGAAATGATTTTTAATTTTATTATGGAGATTAATTTAGCGTGAATATTAAGTTTAGTATAAATATGAAATTTACTATGAATATGAAATATATCCTACGAAAAATTGGGGCTTTCCTTCTTGCTGTCATAGTTACATTCTTATGGTGTACAAACCTTAAAAGTCAGATCGTATTTGCAAAAAATCAAGAGACTTTAATAAGAAAAGCATACCAGCCTTTAAGTAAGGTAGGCCAGAACCGCTACATATTAGATGATGATGGTATTTATCGAAAAAAGATAAGCGATGACGAGCTAATAGTACCAAATGGTAAGGATGGACCAATAGATATGGCAAAAAACGCAACTGTAATGATAACTGGAGATATTATGTGCTTACGTGCTCAACAGTATGGGGCAAAGAGTAAAAATACATTTGTTTTTAATAATAGTTTTTCCTATGTGAGACAAATATTTTCAAACAGTGATTTGGTCATTGGAAATCTTGAAACATTGACATCACATTCAAATTACTATACGTTTGAACAAAAAATAAGGAAGGGTTCTCCTAATTGTAATGCTCCTGCGACGTTTTTAGATGCTCTACGATATTCAGGTTTTGATGCTGTCGTTACTGCAAATAATCATTGTCTTGATGGTGGAATGACTGGAATTAGAGAAACAATAGAAAAATTACAGGAATATCATATCGCACAAGTAGGAACTTACTTAGAAAATGATATACCTAGGTTTCTTCTCTATGAAGTGAATGGAATTAAAATTGGAGTTTTAAGTTATACAGAATATATTAATTTCCGTGAAAGTTTATCTGCTAATGATTTAAATAGTTTTGTTAACTGTTATAGTAAAACGTCAGTGGAACGTGATGTTAAGGAGGCAAAAAAGGCTGGGGCAGAATTTATCATAGCGTATAATCATTGGGGAATAGAAAATACTACAGAAATTACGAAGCTTCAAAAACAACATGCACTCGATATGGCTGAGGCTGGGGTGGATGTTATTATTGGATCACATCCTCATTGTTTGCAAGAAGCGGTGTACATAAAGACAAGTGATAATAGACAAGTACTATGTATGTATTCTATGGGGAACTTTGTATCAAGTATGGTGACCGAAGCGAATAATGATACGATAATATTACGACTTCTGGTTATTAAGGAAGACGGAAAAGTGAGATTAAAGCAATCTGGATATTATCCACTAAAGGTGTTTCCTACTTATGAAAATAAACATTATATAGTTGTTCCGACACAAAAAGAGTTTCACAAAGGAAATACTACAATAGCACTAGAAAAAGCAAGTAAACGAATTAAAAATGTATTAGGAACAACCATAAAGGAGTGGAAAGACAAGGGATAAATGTAGTTTTTTATAAATTTTATTCATGACAGGGGAAAGTTCGCGTTTTTTCCTATAAGGTTACAATAAATAGCGAAGCGGATTCTGAATATCCGCATTGACTTAAAATAGGAATTCAAATAAAATTCTCGTTTACACATAAATTCCAGTTAAAGTATACAAACTATTGGTAGCATCTGTGAAGATTGACAGTGCAATATATTTAACAATAGAAAACGTTAAAAGTTACGTATATCTATTGTTAGTAAAGGAGAATATTATGAAAAGGCGTATTGTTGCAATCGCTATGATTGCAATCATGGCATTTGTATTAATGTCTTGTAGTAAGAAAAAAAACGAGGGAGGAGCTACACCCTCAGTCACACCTTCCGCGGGTGGAAGGTTTACACCCGGAACTTATGAAGGCAAAGCATCCGGGTATGGCGGAGAAGTAACCGCGACAGTTGTCCTTACTAATGACCGAATTGAATCAGTTGTAGCATTTGGACCAAATGAGACGGATAATATTGGATCCATTGCAATACGTGACTTACCTCCAGAAATTGTGGAAAAGCAATCGGTTAAAGTTGATGCTGTGAGTGGTGCAACTACAACAAGTAAAGCAATTATAGAAGCAGTTACAGCAGCACTTACTAGTGCTGGTGTTGATGTATCTAAATTGACTTCAGAAGAACCAAAAGCGACGAAAGAAGCAACGCTACCAGAAGAAATGATAACAGTTGATGTATGTATAATCGGGGCAGGTGGGGCTGGAATGACAGCAGCAATTGAAGCCAAGGTAGCAGGGCTAACTGTCGTCATCTTAGAGAAGATGCCAATGGCGGGAGGAAATACCGTAAAGGCAACCGGTGGTATCAATGCAGCGAATACTCCTCTTCAAAAAGAACTGGGGATTGCAGATTCCGTTGAGAGTTTCGTTGAAGATACCATGAAAGGTGGAAACTACTTAAATAATGAGGCTTTAGTACGCACTATGGCTGAGAATTCAGCAGATGCTGTCGCTTGGTTAGATTCAATTGGAGCTCCGTTATCAACGTTATCATTTTCAGGCGGAGCTACCTTTAAGAGAATGCATGCACCAGAAGGTGGAGCCCCAATTGGGAATTACATTATGAATACCTTTCTGAATAATAAAGAAAGCAATGGAATTGATATACGATATAATACGAAAGCAACCAAAATCTTAATGGATCAAGGTAAAGTATCAGGAGTGATAGCAAAGGGAAAAGAGAAAAATTATAAAATAGCATGTGAAGCTGTTATTCTTGCAACAGGTGGTTTTGGTGCGAATGAAGCTATGGTAGAGGAATATGATAAAAAACTGGCTGGTTATAAAACAACAAATGCTCCAGGAGCTACCGGTGATGGCATTATAATGGCACAGGATATCGGTGCGAATGTTGTTGATATGGATCAAATTCAAACCCATCCAACGGTAGAGCAGGAAACCAGTATTATGATAACGGAATCTGTTCGTGGTCAAGGCGCGATCCTAGTGAATCGCAATGGGGAGCGTTTTTATAATGAATTAAGTACGAGAAACTTAGTGTCCAATGCAATTTTACAACAAGAAGGTAGCTACGCTTATCTGATTTTTGATCAACAACTAAGGGAAAATCTAAGTGCTGTAGAAAGCTATATCAATGCTGATATCGTAAAAGAGGCAAATAATCTTTCAGAACTTGCAAATGATATCAATGTAGATCCAGATAAATTAATCCAGACAGTGGCAAATTGGAATAAGACAATTACAGAAAAGGGACAAGATTTATACAATCGTACCACTGGTATGGATACAACTATTTCAAAAGCACCTTATTATGCAATTAAAGTAGCTCCTGCAATTCATCACACGATGGGTGGAGTAGAGATTAATACGAAGGCAGAGGTAATTTCTACGGATGGCAAACCAATCAAAGGGTTATTCGCAGCAGGAGAAGTTACCGGAGGAATCCACGGTGCGAATCGTATTGGTGGTAATGCGGTATGTGATATTGTAGTATTTGGTAGGATTTCTGCAAAAAGTGCTGCAGAATATGTTAAAACTCACTAAGGGAGGTAGTGTGAAAAATCAAGAATTTTCACACTGATTGTGGCAGAATGGAGGATTTATATGAAAAAAAATAATACATTTCATTCGAATGATTCTGAGAAAAGAGAGCAAAAGATACAAAACGAAAAGTTTAACAGTATTACACAAAAGGGAAAAGTAGAAAATCAAAATCAAACGCATAATTCTAGAAAAGAAGGAATTGCACCAATCAATCGTGAAAAATAAGATTCAAATGAATAGGAAAGGAACTAGCATAGAACAATTCGTTTTTGTTAGTTCCTTAATTCATGACAAGGAAAAGTTCGTAACGTGTACTCATGTAAGAAAAATACATATAAATTTTAATAACACTCGAGAAAATTTATGTTATAATAATTTACAAACTCGCATTAAACTACAGATATCATAAATAGGGGTTTAATGCCGGTTTCAACACATAATGAAAATTCAGGATTAACGTTCCTAGAAATGCACATTTACCCTGTGGGTATTTTAAGGAGATGTTTATTTGCTTTAATAGATTTTCTTAATACTCAAGGTAGAGACTTAGGAGCATTCTAGATTACATACTGAAATTTTTATATTGAAAGAAATAAATATTAAGATACATGAAATATGAAAAATGAAAGGAAGAAGGATATGAATACTACATGGTCATTAGATGCGTTATACACAGGATATGATGATGAAAAATTTAAAGAGGATATGAAACGATTTGATATGATAATCGTTAAAATGGATAATTTATCAAAAGAACTTGATAAACTACCAAAAAAGCAAGCACTAAATCAAATTTTTGATTGTTTAGAGGAAGCCTTTCGATTAGAGCATCTCGCCGCTTATTGCTCTCTTCGTCAGTCGACGAATACTACAGAAACAGAAGCGACTTCGTATTTAGGTCAAATCAATCAAAAATCCTCTAATTTAGCAAAGGCAAATACTATCTTTATGAAATACATTGCTAAAATAGATGATATTGATGCGTTAATGAAAGAGGATGAAAGACTTAGTGAGTACGCTTATTACATCCGTAAAATAAAAGAAAATAATAAACATCTATTAAGTGATGAGACAGAAGAAATCATTGCTAAGATGTCAATTTCAGGTGCAAATGCTTGGAGTGATTTACAAAGCTATCTTACTTCAACGGTGAAGGCAATGTATGATGGAAAGGAAGTTACTCTATCAGAAATTCGTAATATGGCATATAGTACAGATGAATCTACTCGAAAAGGAGCTTATGAAGCAGAACTTGAATGTTATAATAAAATAAAAGACAGTACCGCATATTCTTTAAACAGTATCAAGCTCCAAGTTTTAACATTAGCAAAGTTACGTGGGTATTCTTCTGTACTCGACATGACTTTAGAGCAATCGAACATGAAAAAGGAAACGCTTAATGCAATGATTACTGCTATGAAAGAGTTTATGCCAAAATTCCATGAGTATCTTCGCTTTAAAGGAAAAGCATTAGGACATGAGAATGGTTTACCTTGGTATGACTTATTTGCACCAATGGGTGCCAGTGAGAAGAAGTACAGTATTGATGAGGCAAAAGAGTATTTATTAACACATTTTCGTACCTTTGCACCAGATTTAGCACAAATGGTGGAGCGAGCATTCGATGAAAGCTGGATTGATTTTTATCCTAAGGCAGGCAAGGTAGGCGGAGCTTTTTGCGCTAACCTTCAACCTATGAAACAAAGTAGAATTTTAACAAATTATGATGGTACGATTTCTGATATTGTAACACTAGCACATGAACTTGGTCATGCTTATCATAATCATAACATTCATGATCACCGCTTATTAAATAGCGATTATTCTATGCCAGTTGCAGAAACCGCATCTACCTTTAATGAAAATGTAATTCTAAATGCAGCAATTAAAGATGCAAAAGGAGAGGAAAGATTGGCGTTAATCGAAGGTCAACTTCAGGATGCTACACAGATTATCTGTGATATCTATTCCCGTTATCTTTTTGAGACTGCCGTAATTGAAAAACGTAGCGACAGTTTTATGTTTGCAGATGAGTTATGTGAGATGATGCTTGAAGCACAAAAAGAAGCATACGGAGATGGTCTTGACACCGAGTATTTACATCCTTATATGTGGGTATGTAAGGGACATTACTATTCAGGTCAAGTTAGTTTTTATAATTTCCCATATGCATTTGGCGGTCTATTTGCAAGAGGATTATATGCAAAGTATTTGGAAGAGGGAGAAGCATTTTTACCAAAATATCGTTCACTTTTACATGCAACAACAGTAAGTGATGTAGAGGATGCTGCAAAAATCGCTGGAATTGATTTGACAGATCCAGAGTTCTTCCGTAAGGCATTG
>DPVV01000410.1:0-1868 GCA_003526525.1 Lachnoclostridium phytofermentans
TGGATAGCTTGGTAGAAGGAAACACGAGTACCAAAGAAATCTTATTTCATGAAGAAGGACTAGCAGCTTATCAGTTTGAAGAGGGTAAATTGGTGGTATCTGCAGAACGAAATCCATTTACCGCACATTTTCATGAAGATAGAGGCCAAATTGTATTAGAAGTAGGAAAGCAAATATTACTACCTGATTTGGGTACTACAAGTTATGCCAATCCTGTGTGCATTTTAATGGAGAAAAAAGAATATCATAACTTGGCATGTCCGATGGATCTTACGATGCAAGTGGCAAGTAAGGTAGGAATTATGGCGGCTAGAAATGCAGCTTATAATTTGGACCAGACGTTAACCAAAGAAGATATGAGAATACCTGAGGCAAAGATTTTGTATACAGAAGAGACACAAGATGGTTATCAATTTAGCGTAGAAACAGGTATGCTCTATGGTCCTAATATAAAAGGATTTAGAACAGGAACCTTAAAACCAAAAGAAGCTATCCTTAGGTTACAAGATGAATGGTGTTTTGAAGAACAACATCCATTACTTATTACTTATCTATCCTATGATCCATGGGTGATTAAGGAGAATATTGCAACTACGAAGCTTTTCAACATTAATTTTGTATCGAAAGAAAAAATGATGTTTGAAGTTGAGGAGAATATGGTGGATTGGAACGAAAAGCCTGTGTTTGTATTGCATGTGGTTGTTGAATCTGCGAAATGTCATGAAGTAATTAGTACAATACAATGGAATGCGGGTTGTTAACTTCGCATAGATCATAAGAGTAAGAGTAATTTTTAGAAAAAATAATTTTAGAACATATTAATTTTAGAAAATATTAATTTAGAAAGGTTGCCACGATGTGATTCTTTCACTCCTTTTTATATGTGGCAGTATGGCAGGTAACTCTGTCGTATTTTGGTGTATATGATGTTAACTGAATTAGAAAACCTTGGTGGTTTTAAGGATGCACTTAATTATGGATTTTCACAAGATGCTACAGGAATAGAGAATAGAGATGCATTACAAAGAGCTGTAGATGATGGAGGTACAATTGTAATAAGTAAGCCTGGTGTTTATAAATTAGCAGGAACTGTTTTTCTTGGTAGTCACACCACTTTAAAATTTGGTAATCAAACTTTCATCAAAAAGGTAGATGAAGAAGGTTGTTTTACCCATGTATTTTTAAATAAAGGCGCTTTAACAAAAAATTATGATACAGGTATATGTATTGAAAATCTCAACGTAATAGTAAATGGAATGGATGTTCGCAACTTTTTAGTAGAAGGTCTTCATGGACAAATTTCGTTTTTTTATGTTAAGGATTTAAGAATTACAGGATTCCGCTGTATGGATCTTGGGAAGAAACAATATGGAATACATATTTGTACTTTTGAAGATGTGATTGTAAAAGATATGATTATAAAAGGCGATAAAGACGGGGTACATTTAGGAAGAGGAAAAAGATTTTTAATTAGTGAAGGTATATTTGATACCTATGATGATGCAGTAGCGTTAAATGGACACGATTATGATGTTGGAAATCCTGAACTAGGATGGATTGAAGATGGTGTTGTTGAGAAATGTCAAGATCTAACTCATGATGGAAAATGTACAGACGGTTATTTTTGTAGAATACTAGCGGGAGCGTGGGTAGATTGGTATCGTGGTATTAAATTACAAAAATCAGATACCGTAGTTGCAAATGGGAGGCTGTACCGTGTTAAGGCAGAGCCAGATGGAACAGAATATATCTCAACTATTTGCCCTAGCCATGAAAAAGGGATTGAGGTTATAGAAGGAATTCATTGGGTAGTAGTTCAAGAGGATGTAACCTATACTGCAGGTGTAAGGAATGTTACTTTTAGAGAT
>DPVV01000410.1:1949-9029 GCA_003526525.1 Lachnoclostridium phytofermentans
ATATTTATTTACACAAGCCAAGAACTGGTTTTTCCGTTCACTTTGACAATGATAGGTATAGTAGATCCTATTATCCAGGAGCAGAGGTTCCCCATCAAGAGCAATTAATATTTGATGGTATTCGTGTTATCCATAATGAGGAAGCACATATGATGGAAATTGGAACTCCAGTAGATATTATTCATATGACCAATTCCAGCCTAAGAAATAGTACAATACTATTCCATGGTAACAATGCCTTAGAGGATTATGAGGAAACAAAAATAAATATATGTAACAGTATTTTTAATGGATTGAAGCAATCGGAGTTAATCGTTAATACTGTGGAAAATAAAAAATTGGATATACAGTTTACTGGAAACATTGAAATGTAGATTCCCAAAATATCGCATTAACCAGTATGAAAGGAAAAGCCTTATATATGAAAAAAGTTATTATAGTATTTAAAAGTCATTTTGATATGGGGTATACAGACCTTGCAGAAAATGTTTTAAAGAATTATTGTACTGGGATGCTTTCTGATATGCTAGATACCTGTGAAGCAACTAGGGAAAAACCAATTGGAGAACGCTATGTATGGACAATGCAGGCTTGGTTACTGACCTATATGCTCTCTTCTCCATACACTAGTGATGAAAATAAGGTACGTGTTGAAGAATGTATTCGTGGTAATCAGTTAGTGTGGACACGGACACCGTTTACTGTGCATACAGAATTTTCTGGTATTGAGGAACTTGCTAGAGGGTTCAAGTATTCAGATGCGCTTACTGATTCGTATGGTTACAGACCAAAATCAGCGAAGATGACCGATGTACCGGGACATACCACCTATCTGGCATCACTTCTGAACAAACAGGGTGTAGAGTTTCTGCATTTGGGATGTAATCCTTGTTGTACACCACCTGATGTACCACGTCTGTTTTGGTGGCAGGGGCCGGATGGGGGAAGAGTACTGACGATGTATAGCAAGGGACAGTATGGTTCTTCCTTATTACCACCAGATGATTGGGAATATCCTGTTTGGCTTTCACTTGCACAGACAAATGATAATAAAGGCACCTTGTCAAATGAACAGGTCAAGGAACTTTTAGATAAGGCACGCAAAGAAATGCCTGATACAGAAATTGTGATCGGTACATTGGATGATTTTTACAATGAACTTTCACAGTGTCAGCTAGATGAAATCCCAGTTGTGACAAAAGATCTAGCAGATACCTGGATTCATGGAGTAGGTAGTTATCCAAAAGAAGTGAGCGAGATTCGAAAGACACGCCATGAGCTTTGTGAGGCGGAAAAGGAATTGGCTCTTTGTAAAGCTTATGGTCTGCTTACGGAGGAGGAAATTACAACCTACACATTAAAGATAGAAGAAGCCTATGAACAAGGATTATTGTTTGATGAACATACATGGGGAATGGCAGGGCTTACCTCGCTTGGCACGAATAGAAAGTTTTTAAAGAAGGAATTTATGGAGGAAATTAATCTTCCAGGACCAAAATTGGCTGAACAGTCATGGGATGAGCAACGTGTACATACTGCCTCCATGAATAGGCTTACTAAGGAACTTTCCACGTTTTCGTCCCAGAGACTTGCGGACTACGTATTGGAGAATGAAGATGAAATTATGGTGTTCAATGGCATGTCATGGACACGTAGCGGCATCACAGATTTATCATTTGCAGCGAATTTTCTAGAGGGATATGATCTCTTTGATGGAGATACCCATGAGAAAATTTCAATTTGGAGAGATGATGAAAAACTGATGTCATATGTTTCAAATATTCCTGCAATGAGCTGGAAGAAACTGAAACGCAAAAAGCAAAGTGTAGTTTCTAGTGAAGAGAAAACACTAGTGGAAGACAATGTCCTGGAGAACAAACGCTTTCGAATCGAGGTTGACAAGCAAAACGGTAGTATAAGTTCTATTTACGATAAGAAAAACAACTATGAATATGTTGAGAAAAATCAGCCTTTTGGACAATACAGTTATGATGTATATGGTGATCAAAGCGAAAAACGTTATATCAACAGTTATGTGTATCGTTTTGTTGCATGGGTGATTGATGATTTATGCCGTATTAATATGCCAGAGCAGGCAGATTTGACGTTTACACCATCCAATTTTTCTATGGAACGCTGTACCGAAGAAGGTCGTAGTGTTTTAAGATGGTATAGTGAGATTAATGATATTAGTGTATCCGAATTCGGAAATGCGACTAGTGCTGAATTTATCCTTTCTTTATATGATGCACAGGACGTGATTGATTTTTCTGTAAAATTACATGATAAACAGGCAACGCCTTTTCCAGAGGGTGGAAGTATTTCGTTTCCATTTGCTATGGATGGATGCAAAATTGAAATAGGTAAAATCGGTCAAGTAATCAATCCAGGAAAAGATGTGCAAAAGGATGCGAACAATGCATTATATTGCCTTGAAAACTGGATGAGCATAACAGGTAATCATGTCGGAATGCTTGTTGTTCCGTTAGATACTCCGCTGTTTGGAATCGATTCAAAGGGTATTTATGAGTTTTATTCACAAAGAGACAGTGTTACTCCTCATGTATATTTTAATCTTTTCAATACTCAGTGGGGGACAAATTTCCCACAATGGATTGATGGAAACCTTTCTTATTCCTTCCGTTTTCTTCCGCTGACTGGATTAGAGACTACAGATGAAAAGCAGAGACTTGCCTTAGAAGCATCCGCACCTATATTGGTTGCATCCAAAAATGCATCCTTTGTAGGCAATCAGGATCCATTATCTGAACAGTCGTCATTGATTGAGTGTGAGACGTTTCGAATTCTTTCTATGCAATCCAAACCAGGTACAGATACAGTCCTTGTTCGCCTGATTGATTTGGAAGGGAAAAAAGGAAAGGCTGACATACGGTTTAATCATGCTGTGAAATCGGTTCGTTTAGTTTCTATGTGTGATGACCGCTGTGCAGATGAGAGACAGACGCTTTTTGAGGGTATCTATACACTGGAAACAATGCCTTTTGAAATTCATACGCTTGAGCTATCGTTAGTTAAGTAATTTGTGTTCGTATAATTTCGTAAAATACATACAATTTGATGCACAGAACAAATTGTATGTATTTTACATATAATCATTCAGATTTGGGATTACTTCTATGTTACATGAAAGGTATTACCATTTTTAGGACAACTTAAAAGGGCTCATACTGATAAGAGGCGCAACAGCTATTAATTAGTGTTGCGCCTCTACTATCTAAAAATTATTATCTAGCCACTTTATTTATTCTTTTGGAGTCATTGTTAATCAATCATTTCAGGAATCCTATTCAGTATATTACGTACTCTGGCTACCGATTTGTACCGTTCGCTGGTTATGGGTATGTTCTTGATAGCGGTGAGATATAGAAAGTACGGTTCTACCTTGCGTGGCTCGATCCAGTGCACCTAGAATCCGACGCTCCGTATCGCTGTCAAGATTTGCAGTGATCTCATCTAAAAGAAGAATTTTAGGACCAGCGACTACAGCTCGCGCAATAGAGAGTAGTTGAAGTTGCCCCTGCGAAAGGGCTATCTTTTCCGCAGGTGTGTCATATCCATCTGCTAGCTCCATGATACTCTCATGTAATCCAACAAGCATCGCAGCAGCTTCCACCTGCTTTTTGCTGATGTCAGGATCAAACAATGAAATCTGTTCTGCCACTGTGCCCGATACCATATGAAAGGACTGCTCTACATAGCCAAATAGCTTTCGCTTTTGGGTATCAGGGATTTTATCTGCGTCCACACCATTCACAACTACTCGCCCTTCGTTCGGGCTATATAGTCCCATCAACAAACGAAAGATGGTGCTTTTTCCTGCTCCAGTTCTTCCCACGAGAGTTACGGATTCACCACTTTTTACCGTAAAGCACAGGTCACTTAATACGACATTATCGTTGTCATAACGAAATCCCACATGGTCAAGGCAAATACAAGACTCAGTGTTTTTTGTAAGTTTTTCAGCCGCAAGAGAGTTATCTGTTTCTTCCCGTTCTGGCTCCTGCAAAAATTCATTAATTCTCTTAACCCCTGCAATAGCAGATTGAATATTTTGAATTTCCATACCGATGCTCTCCAGCGGTTCAAAAACCTTACTCACATAAGCGATGATAGCCACTGCTGTACCGACGGTGATACCGAAGAACTGCTGTATTTCTCCGCCCATTGCAGCACATATCATCATTACTGCAATGACGCAGGAGCTAATAAAGATGACAATGGGAGAATAGATGGAATCGTAAAGGTTTGATTTATCCATAGCCTGGTAGCTTTCTTCGATATAATCATCGTATTTTTGCTCCATGTATTTTTGACGGAACAGTGTACGAATCATACGGATATTGCGGATGGTCTCAGGTACATGGTTGTTAACCTTACCCACAGCGACGCGGTTGACAAGCTGAGCCTCTAGCGTCCGCTTCTGAAACAAGCGAGTCATTGCAAACAGCAGTGGTGTAATTAAAATAATTATCACGCCAAGTCCTGTACTTTTATAAAATATGACCACCAATATACTAATTACTTTGCAAGCATCAGCAAACATACTGATGATTCCATTCGTAAACAGTGAATCCACCACATCCACGTCATTTACAAACCGTGAGGTAATTATTCCTGATTCATTCTTAGAAAAATAAGCTGCAGGCAAACGCTGGAGCTTTGCACACATTTCACTTCGCAGACCATGAGTAACCCTTTGTCCAAACATAGTAATCATGACATTCTGTCCAGACTCTAATAATCCTGAAATAGCAAGTAACCCTAAGTAAGAGAGTGCAAGATAGAGCGGAATTTGCTGCTGTGCAGTCAGGTTATTGACGATGCGTTCTAAGACTAAGGGAGGGAAAAGAGCCGCAGCAATTGCACCTGTTATAGTGAGAATAGTAAAAAAAACCTTCCATTTGGAAGCCGATATAATTTTATACAGCACAGAACCAAGACTGTTCTTATTCTTCATTCTGCCCACCTCCTACCACTTGTGCATGATACAGTTCTGCATAGGTCTCATGTTCCAGCATCAACTCATCATGAGTGGAATAGATACCTTTTCCTCCATTTAAAAATAACACTTTATCAAATTTAGAAAACAAACTCAACCGATGAGAAAAGAGAATAACGACCTTATCCGCTGCAAGCGTACGTAGGTTCTCAAAAATTTCTTGTTCCGTTTCACGGTCAACTGCGGAAAATGGATCGTCTAAAATTAAAATATGCTGTGCGTTATAGAGCGTTCGAGCAAGTGCAGTTCGTGCTTGCTGACCGCCTGAAAGCCTAATGCCACTACTACCCACCAAAGTATCAGCTCCTTGTGGCATTTGAGTTACCTCTTTTTCGAAGCACACCGCTTTCAGGTATGGTAAAATATCTCTTTGTTCTCCAAGGCATATATTCTCCTCAATGCTGTCGCTAATTAGCTCCGGCTGATGCCCCATGTAAGAAATTAGCCTGCTGCGTTCATAGTCACTTAGAGAGGCTAGTTCTTGTTCACCCACACGAATACTGCCCTCATAAGAGACCTCGCCAATAAATGCCTTACCTAACATAGATTTGCCACAGGCAACCGGTCCTGTTACGCCAATAATTTGACCTGGAGTAGCAGAAAATGAAATATTTTCAAGTATCTGTGAACCACTTGGTATGTATAGAGACAGATTTGAAACCGTGAGTCCCACCGGTTTTGAAAAATCAATGGTGGAATCCGTATCTTGCTCCACATATTCCTTCATTAACGGCTTAATTCTTGCCCATGATACTTGTGCCTTTTGCACGGAATTAAACAGCTTTGCAGCCTTGGAGGATTTGAGCGCCATTTTTGTAAAGCAGGATAGGACCGTAGTGAATGCGGCTATGTTCCAATTAACCCATCCCGTTCCAAGTACATTTTTAGCACCTAGATAAATGATTAAAACTGCTCCACACATGGAGATTATATTGTAAATTGGCTGCATTGCGCTTTCCCAGAGGTTGGCTGAAACAGCACGCTTTTCATAATCCTTTAGATAGGATTCATAAGCATTGTCACGGTTCGGCTCACAACCATAAACACGATATGTAACTGCGTTTAAGACTCTGTCCATGGTGGCATTATTCAATCTGCCTGCGCTTTTTTTGTATTCTGCATTATATCGTGTGATACGGTTTTTCAGCCGACCTGCAATGTAATAAGCAATCGGAGTGAAGATACTAGAAAGCAAAGCTAGCCGCCAGTCATAAAAAAAGAGCAGTGAGAGATAAGCAATTAGCACTACACCGGTGTCAAACACCTCTGTGGTGAATTTCCGCATCCCTTCTACACAGGCATCAACATCCGCCACCGCCTTTGTCATAACAGCACCAAGGCTTTCACTCTCTAGGTCATCCTTGTTCATGTTAACAAGGCTGTTATACAGCATATGGCGCATATTGCAGCTGGTTTCGTTAGCAAACCGCCTCACATAAAACCGCTTGATGCAACGCATCAGCTGTACAACGAAGATAACGACAAGGTAAGTAATTGCCAACGACACGATAGCAGAAAATGTTTTATAACCCTTCATAATGTCGAATAGGCACTGTGCCAACTGCCCCTCAAAATAGGGTCCAGCAATCATACCAATGTTATATAAAATGCCCGAAATTGTGACCAATGATAATGGCCAAATCTCTAATTTAAAATAGGAGGAAATGCTGTCAGGTTTTATTACCTTTTTTGCTTGTCTGTTTTGGCTCATTTTTGACAACCTCCATCCATAAAGAGCCTAGTTAGGTGTGGAAATCCCGCTTTACTCTCAGATTTAGAGCGTGTGTAGAGGATATTTAGAATACGACAAAACTCTTCATTATCCTGCGGAGTGAGCGCTTCTTCCAGCCACTCATAATAAAGCGCTTCCACGGATGCTTTCGAGGTTTTTAGCAGATCAGCTTTTTCAGTCGCATAGAGTAACTGACTACGTCCATCTACCGGATTGGGTTTTCTAATCAGATAACCTTTTGCTTCCAAATTGGAGGCACGACGAGCAGCAGCTCCCTTGTCAAGACTGAGAATTTCCCGAATTGCAGCCTGCGTGATGCCTGGATTTT